>CATPCO010000603.1 GCA_955652925.1 uncultured Xanthobacteraceae bacterium
GAAACGGGCGATGGAGCCGCCACCCGCTCCGATCTCGACCATCTCGATGACGGGGATGCGCAGCGGAATGCCGCTACCTTTTTGAAAGCGAGATGAACGGCTCACCTCGAATATGCGCGCCGTCTGAGGCGTGAAATCGTCGATCAAGCAGATCTTGGCGGTCGTGCCTCCCATGTCGAATGAAACGGCGCGCGCTGCGTCGTGCTGCTCGGCAATGTTTCGCGCGAAAATCGCTCCGCCCGCGGGCCCCGATTCAACCAGCCGAATCGGAAACATGCGCGCCGTCTCAACGGTCGTGATTCCGCCGCTCGATAACATGAGGAACAGCGGACAGGCGAACCCCATCGCGTTGAGATCATTTTCAAGACGCGCCAAGTAACCCGCGATCAAAGGCTGAACATAGGCGTTCGCGCAGGTTGTCGTGAACCGCTCGTATTCCCGCATCTCGGGCGAGACTTCGCTCGAGAGCGACACCGCGACGCCGGGCAGGTGCTGCTGCAAGAGAGCGCGCACCCGCCGTTCATGCGCCGGTTGAACGTAGCTGTGCAGGAACGCGACCGCGACGCTCTCGATCGCTCCCGTGCGAAGCCGGCCGATGGCCTCGAGCACGCAAGCCTCGTCGAGGGGGCGCAGCATCTCGCCGTCCGCAGCGACCCGCTCGATGATCGGAATCCGCCAATCGCGCGGGACAAGCGGCGGCTGTTTCACGAGGTTTACATCATACTGGTCGAACCGGCTCTCCGGGCCGAGTTCAATGGTATCGCGAAATCCCTCCGTGGTGAGCAGCGCCGTGCGCGCTCCCGTTCGTTCTATGAGTGCATTAGTTGCAAGCGTCGTCCCGTGGATAATGATGCCGACGGCATCGGGACGCAGGCTCGCGTCGTTCAAGACTTCCTTGATGCCCGAAGTAACGCCACGCTCGGGCGCATCAGGGGTGGTCAGAACCTTCGCCGTCCACACCTGACCGCTGCGTTCAATGACGACGTCGGTGAACGTTCCCCCGACGTCGATCGCAAGCCGAGCCTTGGCGGATCGAGGTACGCTCATCCGCCGCGCGAGAGCGGATTTCGCTGAGATCGAGCGAGCATGAACACGCGATCCGATTTCTCCCGTTCGGGGAGAGCTATCGTCGGCTGCACCGCCGCGTCGTGGTCGAACGTCATCGAAACCTGCTCTAGTCGGCGAACTTGCGCGCGTCCGTTGGCGGCAGGAACCGGTCATCAAAAATGTCTGTCCGCGAGGGCACGCTCGCCAGACCGAAGCCTTCTCCCACCAGCCGCAAATTATCGTCGAGCCTCTTTGCATCCACGGCGCCAATCCCATTGGCGCGTGTGAACGGTGAAACGACCTGGTTGCTGATGATGAATGTCAGGCGCTCCAGATCAACCTCAAGCTTCGACAGGTTGTTCCGCTTGACCAGCGCGTCAATGATCGGCCGCTGATCGCGCGCGGCGTCACGCCAAGCCTTGGCTGCCGCCAGGACCGCCCCCCGCACCGCGTCCGGATTACTCTCGATGAGCGCACGCGACGCGATCATTGCGTTGCCGTAAAAGTTGAGCCCCCAATCGGCGTAGTCGAGCCGGGCCATCTGCGCGACGTCGAGGCCGAGATTGCGGACGTTGAGCATCGAGTCCGCATAGGCGATGATGGCATCGAACTGCCCTTGGGCAAACATGCTGTCGCGCAAGCGGAAGTCGACGATTTGGCGGTTCACTTTGCCGGCATCGACACCGTTGAGACGCGCGAAGGTCGCAAACATGCGCGACCCGGCATCGGTGGCGCCGGATCCGAGCGAATGGCCCTCCAGGTCTTTCGGTTTGGCAATGCCCGTCTGCTTTCGGTAGAGAATCGTGGACGGCGTGCGGTCCTGAATGAAAAGCACGATCTTTGGAGCAGAACTCGGATTCTTGGCGGCAAATTCGATCAGCGTGCTCACGTCGGCGTAACCGATATCATAGGCTCCGCTCGCCAGCCGATTGATGGCATCGCCGGAACCCGAGGACGGATCGATTCGAACCGACAGCCCCGCCTCCTTGAAGTAACCCTTTTCGTCCGCGTAGACGAAGGGGGAGTTCGGTCCGAACATGATGAAATCGAGTGAAAACCTCAGCGCGGTTTCAGCCGCGGCGGGACCCGCGGACATTCCGATGATGAGAAAAAAGAGTGCTGCAAGCTTGGCGCGCATCATCATTATCTCCATAGATCAAAGCTTTTTGGTCACATTGCCCAGCCGCCGTCAACGGCAATGTCCTGACCGGTAATTTGGCGCGATTTGTCACTGCACAGAAAGACAATCACGTTGGCAACGTCGTGCGGTGTGGAGAAACGCCGCAATGCGTATTCAGCAGCTGATTCCTCCCGCACCTGATCGACAGTCTTTCCCAGTCGCTGCGACTTGATCCGAAACGTGTTGTCGACGCGAGCGCCTTCAACGACGCCGGGACAGACATCGTTGATGTTGATATTATACGGACCGGCCTCCAGCGCCACGCTCTTGGTGATGCCGCGCAATCCCCATTTGGTGGCGCTGTAGGCCATGCGAAGCGCGCGGCCACGCAGTCCCCAGGTCCCGCCCAGGTTGACGATCTTGCCATAGCGCTGTGCCATCATCGTTGGCAACACGCCACGGATGGTCAAATAGACGCCTCGCATGTTGACCGCCACCACCGCGTCGAATTCATCGGGAGCGGTCTCAATCGTGCTGCGTTCCACCGGGCCGGTGCCGCCTGCCGCGTTGACCAGAATGTCGATGCGCCCGCCGAGCGCCTGCAGGGTGTGAGCAACCATTGCTTCGACCTCGGCCGGACTGCAGACGTCGCAGCGCGCGACGAAGGCGCGCCGGCCGAGGCTGCGTATGCTATCGCAGACTTTTTCCAGCGGCGGCAGGTCGCGGCCGCACAGCATCAGATCAGCACCCTCGCGCGCCAGCGATTCCGCGATAACCGGGCCCATCCCCTTTCCAGAACCCGTCACGATCGCCACCCGCCCGGCGAGGTCCATCTTGGATTTCCGCCCGAATATTGCTCAGGTTCCAACCCGCAATGTCGCCGTGAGATCCTTGAGCGCGGCAATCACGCTGTACGCGGTCAGTGGGCCCGTGCCTTCGTGTCCAGGGTTCGGTACGTTCTGAATCTCCATCTCGAAACGCGTGCTGTCGGCATCAACCGCGATCCGGTGGACGTTGCGTTCGACCGCCGGGTCGAGCCAGATTTCGATGGCGACGCGGTCAGGGCCGATGCTGGCGAGCGCAACTGACGCCGCGAGATTGAACTTGTCGGGGAACGCCCGCGCGGCCTCCCGCGCCGACCCTTCGAAAATCTTCGTTGCCTGAACGATCGCGTGCACATCAATCCCGCGCTCGCGCACCCAAGAGGAATGTGCGAGCGAGAGCGGTGGCTTGCGCGTGACCATCCGTACCGAGTTGATCACGCCGATTCTGACCGCGCGCATGGCATCGAAGCCAAGCACCGAGCCGGAAGCGAGAATGATGCGGGCGCCCGTGCGCTCGGCACGGTTGATGAGGTCGGGATGCTCCAACAACGACGTCGAGTTCACCGTCACGATCGTTCGGCCGCGCTCGATCGCGGGGATCACGGCATTGCGGAACACCTGTGGAAGCGCGCAATCCACAATCACGTCGGCGCAGTCTGCGATCCGCTCAAGCGGAACGGCGTCAACCCGAGTGCGGAACGGCCTGAGATTTTCCCGCGCGCGATCAAGATGGGCGGCAGACACGCTGACAAGACGAAGTCCGGCCAGACCTTCATCGAGATGGCGGCCGACCAGGCGGCCAATCGATCCGAATCCGGCGATTGCAACTCCCAAAACAGGCCGCGTGTGCTGTTCGCGAGCGCCAAGGAACTCCGACGCCGGGCTGGTCATGGTTGCCTCACATCACCAGCTCGCCGCGGAACGCCCAGCGAACCATCCTTCGCTCGATCGCCACACAGATTACAAACAGGCCCACGGCCATCACAGCGATTGCAGCGAGGCCGCCGAATACCAACGCCATGTCGAAGCGAGCGGCCGCTGTCACCATCAGGAAACCGAGCCCGGCATTGCCGCCCATGGTCTCGGCCAATACCGATCCGACGAAGGCCAGCGTAATCGCAATCTTGAGTGAGGCGAACAGGTACGGCATGGATCGCGGCAGACCGACCTTCCTGAGCACGTCCAATCTGGAAGCTCCCAGCGACCGCAATACGTCGGCGAGCTCCGGCTCCGTCGTGGCTATTCCGGTCGCGACATTCACGACAATCGGAAAGAACGAAATGATGAACGAGGTGACGACCACCGGCACGGCGCCGATACCGAACCAGAGCACAAGGATCGGCACCAGCGCAACCTTGGGGATGGCATTGAATCCGATCAGCAGCGGGTAAAGACTCGTGTAAACCAGAGTCGAAAAGCCGATCGCCACCCCGAGCAGCACTCCGACCACGATGGCGAAGCCAAATCCGAGCAGCGTTGTGATCAGCGTCCACCAGGAGTGCTCAAGAATCGGGATCCTATACTCGGCAAGCGCTTTCGCGATTATCGAGGGTGCCGGCAGAATGAACTCCCTGATGTGGAATAATCTGCAGACCAGTTCCCATAGAATCAGCATTCCGATCGCCACCATCCAAGGCATGAGCCTGGTGAGCTCTCGTCGCGAGATCAACTTTGTTGTCCGGGCCGAATTATCTCGCGCAATGCGAGACGGGGCAGCAAAAACGGCCGACGAGGAAGATCATTTGCGCAAAAAATGTGCAGAGCTCGAGGGGACATGCCGGTATTTTCAGATTGGTCGAACCAAACCATGCTGGCGCTGCCCAACCAGTGCGCGGCACGCCCATAGCACTGCACCACCGGCATGGGCTACGCCAGCCTGCGTAGCGAGGGTTTAACCGAGAGGCAGAAGAAATGATACTTAAGAACGGCCATCATGTGGATACGGTTCTCGAGCACACCGGACGCGATCCGGCCAACAACTTCGGAATTGTCAATCCACCGGTCTATCACGCATCGACCATCCTCTTTCCATCCCTCGAGGCGTTGCTGGAGACGCGGATCGATCGTGCCAGCGGCGCTTTTGAGGGGATTACCTATGGGCGGGAGGGAACACCGACGACCCGCGCGTTCGAGCAGGCGATTACTGATCTCGAGGGCGGCTATCGCGCTGTCACCTTGCCCTGCGGGCTCGGTGCCATCGCCACCTCCCTCATGGCGTTCCTGAAAGCCGGCGATCATCTGCTGATGCCTGACCAGCTCTATGGGCCGGCACGCCAGTTCTGCGACGACGTGCTCGCCAAATTCGGTGTAGAGGTGACGTATTACGACGGCACCATAGGCGCGGGCATCGCGGGCTTGATGAAGCCAAACACCTCGGTCGTCTATCTCGAATCACCGGGCTCTTTGACGTTCGAGGTCCAGGACGTGCCCGCGATTGCGCGCGTGGCCCATCACCATGGCGCAAAGGTCCTGATGGACAATACCTGGGCCTCGCCGATCTTCTTTCATCCGCTGGCGCATGGCGTGGACGTCGTGATTCACGCGGCGACCAAATATATTTCCGGACACTCGGACCTCATGCTTGGAGTTGCGGTCTGCAACGCGGCGTCATTCGTGCCGGTAAAGAAGACGGCATCGACGGCGGGTTATTGCGGCGGGCCCGACGACGTCTACATGGCGCTACGCGGTCTGCGCACCCTCGGCATTCGCATGCGCAGGCATCACGAATCCGCGATGGCAATCGCTGCGTGGTTGCAGCGACGTCCGGAAGTTCACCGGGTGCATTGTCCGGCCTTGCCGGATAGTCCGGGTTACGCCATCTGGAAACGTGATTTCCTGGGTGCCTCCGGCCTGTTCGGATTTACCTTGAAGCCTTGCTCCGATAGCGCCTTTGCGGCGTTTCTGGATCACACCGACCTGTTCAAGCTCGGCTACAGTTGGGGCGGATACGAAAGCCTGATGGTACCGACCTATCCCGCGACTTTGCGGTCCAGGACGCGCTGGGATGCGCCCGGCCCGTCGGTCCGTATCCATGTCGGCCTCGAAAATGTCGATGATCTCATCCGGGATCTCGAGCAAGCATTTGCCAGGCTGCATGCGGCGCCTTAGCTGGAGGAGCCTGGCCCGATCAGGAACTCGGTCGTGAGCGCAACCATAAACGAAACATCAGTCCTGTCCGCAGTCGACCTTTCGGATCCGGTGCAGGTGCGACGAGCGATCCGCGTTGGCATTTTCAAGGGGTTCACCAACGGTGTCGCGCCCGGTTACATGCAGGGCAACCTGGTGATCGTGCCGGAAAAGCACGCAGCGAACTTCGAACGCTATTGCCGCAACAACCCGCGTCCCTGTCCCCTTCTTGGCATCTCCGAGCCCGGTAATCCTCGGATTCCCGCCCTTGCCGAAGATATGGACCTGCGGACCGATATCGGCGAGTACCGAATTTTTCGCAATGGTAGCGCGATCGGAACCGTAACCGACATTCGCGAACTTTGGCAGAACGATTTTGTGGCTTTCGTCCTCGGCTGCTCGTTTTCGTTCGAACAGGAGCTGATGAAGGCCGGCATACCGCTGCGCCACCTGATCGAGGGAAACGTGTCTCC
>CATPCO010000604.1 GCA_955652925.1 uncultured Xanthobacteraceae bacterium
AGTAAGCTGGCCGCTCCATGCCCGTTTCGCGGGCCCGATTGTCATGATCGGCTTCGGCTCGATTGGAAAGGGTACCTTGCCGCTGATCGAGCGTCACATCAGCTTCGACCGTTCCAAGTTTGTCGTCATCGCGCCGGACGACCGCGACTGCCATCTCCTGGATGAGCGGCAGATCCGGTTCATCCGCGCTGCGCTCACGCGCGAAAACTATCGCGACGTTCTTATGCCGCTGCTCACGGTTGGCCCGGGCCGTGGGATGATTGTCAATCTGTCGGTCGATACCTCCTCGGTCGAGCTGATGGAATTCGCGAAGGACATCGGCGCCTTCTACCTCGATACCGTGGTCGAGCCCTGGCCGGGCCTCTATACCGACCGATCCCTGTCGGCCTCACAGCGCTCCAACTATGCCCTGCGCGAGGGCATCCTCGCGTTGCGCCGGCGCCGGCCGGGCGGTGTGACGGCCGTGAGCTGCTGCGGCGCCAATCCCGGGATGGTCTCCTGGATGGTCAAGCAGGCGCTGCTCGACCTCGCCATTGACCTGGAGCTTGAACTCGCCGAGCCGCAGTCCCGCGAGGATTGGGCGCGACTCATGCGGCGCGTAGGCGTCAAGGGCATTCACATCGCCGAACGCGACACCCAGCGTGCGCGCCATCCCAAGCCGCGCGGCAAATTCGTCAACACCTGGTCAGTGGAGGGCTTTGTCGCCGAAGGGCTCCAGCCGGCCGAGCTCGGCTGGGGCACGCACGAGAAAGCCCTGCCACCGGGCGGCCGGCGCCATGATTTCGGCTGTGACAGCGCGATCTATCTGACCCGCCCTGGCGCCGGCACGCGCGTGCGTTCCTGGACGCCCACCGCGCAGGCCCAACACGCCTGGATGATCACGCATAACGAATCGATCTCGATCGCGGACTATTTCACGCTTCGGGAGCATGAGGAGGTGGTTTACCGCCCGACCTGCCACTACGCCTATCACCCGTGCGATGACGCCGTGTTATCGATGCACGAAATGGCGGGCGCGGAATGGAGGCCGCAGAAAACCTGGCAGATCCTTTGCGAGGACGACATTGTCGATGGTGTCGATGAGCTCGGCGTGCTGCTCTATGGTCACCCCAGGAACGCGTATTGGTATGGATCCCGGCTGTCGATCGAGGAGACCCGCATGCTCGCGCCTTATCAGAACGCGACCGGGCTGCAGGTGACCTCGGCGGTGCTCGCGGGCATCGTGTGGATGCTGGAAAACCCTGATTGCGGGGTCGTGGAGGCCGACGAAATGGACTTCCGGCGCGCTCTCGCGATCCAACGACCCTATCTGGGATCTGTTGGAGGCTACTACACTGACTGGACGCCGATCGAGGCACGCGGCCAGTTATTCCCGGAAAGCGTGGATCACGGCGATGCATGGCAGTTCAGCAACGTGCTGGTCAGTTGAGCGCCGGGGAAAAACGCGCAGCTACGGTTGAGCGTGGCTGAGAAAACGACTTCAAGATCGACTGAGCATTGCGTCGCCATTCCAGGCCTGCCCCCAACGGTCCTTGTAGACGACACTGGCCAGCAGGCCGCGTCGCACCGGCCCGAATTTCCCGAGCGGGTAACCGATGGGAATGATGGCATAGGAATGAACGCCGGGTGGCAAGCCGAGAGCGGCCTCGGTCTCCTTCTCGTACAGAAGATGGCGCGTCGTGAGCGTGGCACCGAGCCCAAGGGCGCGCGCGGCGAGCAGCATGTTTTGCACGGCCGGATAGATACTCGCGCCGGACCACCGGTTCGTCGGCCGGGTGCCGTGTTCAATGCAGGCAACGATCCAGACCGGCGCCTCGTGGAAATGCTCGGTGAGATATTGCACGGCGGCGGCTTGGCGCCGGTAACGTTCGGAATCCACTCCGGGCGGCGGCGCGCTCGACCGGTAATGCGGCCCCATCACCTCGTCAAAGGCGCGCTGATACCAAACTTGCACCGCCTGCTTTATCGCGCGGTCCGTGACGACAAGGAACCGCCACTGTTGCGCGTTCGCGCCATTGGGCGCGCATTGCCCCGCCTCGAGGATGCGATCGATGAGCGCATCGGGTACGGGATCGGGCTTGAGCCGCCGCATTGCGCGGGTCGTGTGCATGATTTCGAAAAGCTCAGTGCCTTCGGCCATGAAATACCTCTGGGATCGATCTCAGCGAAACACGCTTTAGCCGGCGCTCCGGCGCATGATGAACATGTCATGCAGGCCGTGCAGCGAAATGACAAAGATCAGAAGCGCGCGCATCGCGCTTCCCGCCCCGGAATGCGCAGGCACAATCCTGGATGCCGCCTTTAGCCACACGAGCTTCTTCCACTCGAATACACCGACTGAATCGGTCACTTCCCTCGACAGCAGGTGAGGCACCCACTCTGACCGAAGGATCTCGTCGAGCGCGGCTGGCGGAGCAAGAAAGAGCCTTTTTTTCTTTGCAAGGGTTTGCTGCGGCAGCCGCTGCGCGAATGCCCTCCTGATAAGGCCCTTCCCCGCCGCCTCCCCCATGAGGGCTTCATCACCCAGCTTGCAGGCGAACGCAACCACCTCGTTGTCGAGGAAGGGAACGCGGCCTTCGATTGAATGCGCCATTTCCTCCCGATCGGCGAGGAAATTCAGTATGTAGGCCGGCAGATCATATTTCAGGGCGAGCAGGCGATCGACATTGGTCGGTGTCATTGCCGAGCCGCCGACGGCTCGGACTTCTTTTCCGATCAATTCAAGTGCAGCAATCGGTGAAAAGCAGCATCGAATTTCCGGCTTGAGCAGCCGGCGAATGAGCCGCGCATAGAACAGGCTTCGCACGCCCAGATATGGCGCACACCCGAATATGGCCGTGAGCCGCGCTACATCCTTGGCACGCAGCAATGGCAGCAGGCCCGAAATCATTTGGCTGGAGCCAATCAGGCGCCACCAATTGAGGACACTTTGTTGATGTCGCCTCGTTGTATCGGGCGCCAGCTCGTCTCTGGAAAAATAAGGATACCCGGCGAAAAGCTCATCCGCGCCTTCCCCTGTCATAACGGCTTTGACGTGCCTTGAGGCAGCGCGCGACAACAGGAATTTGGCAGTACCGTGCGAATTGATGACCGGAATCTCGCAATGCCAAATGGAGCGCAGGAAATTGTCTGCGAGATCCTGATTGCGCACGGGGACGAGATGGTGCTCTACACCCAGCTGCGAGGCCACGTTTACCGCTTCGGGACTTTCATCAAACTCCGTGTCTTCAAACCTGATTGTGAACGCCTTGATGGATTCCGCCCCGCTGCGCACCATGGAAGCAAGCACGGCGGACGAATCGATGCCGCCTGAAAGGTAAGCTCCGACGGGATAATCGCCGTGTAGCCGGATACGTACGGCCTCTTCGAAAATTGCCGAGAATTCCTGAGCAAGCTCCGCCAAATTGTTGGAGGAGCTGCCAACGTTCATGACTGGCGACCAGTATGGCTGCTCGATGATCTTTTCGTCGGTGACTTTCAAACAGCAGCCGGGCTTCACCTCGCGGATATCAGAAAAACAGGTGCTGCCGGGCAGAGTGATCCCGAACAGCTTGGTTGCAATAGACGCGTTGTCCAATCTCCTTGCAACACCGGAGTCGGCGAAAATTGCTTTGATTTCGGATCCGAATGAGATGCCGCTTGTCGTGTAATGGTAATAGAGCGGCTTGATGCCGAATCTGTCTCGAACCAGGAAGAGTGTTCGTTTCTCGCTGTCGTAGAGCGCGAACGCGAATTCGCCGCGCAACAATGAAAAGCCGCCCGCTCCCCGCAACTCATAGAGGTGTGGAATGATCTCAACGTCCGACCCAAGCTCGATGTTTCGTCCAGCTTGACGGATAAGTCCCGCGAGTTCCTGATGATTGTAGATCTCGCCGTTACAGACGACGAAAACCGAGCTTCGCGTATTGCGCACGGGCTGGGCGTTTGCTGCCTTGAAGAATG
This sequence comes from uncultured Xanthobacteraceae bacterium, assembly GCA_955652925.1. Lineage (GTDB taxonomy): Bacteria > Pseudomonadota > Alphaproteobacteria > Rhizobiales > Xanthobacteraceae > VAZQ01. The sequence goes on from CATPCO010000604.1 coordinate 3,943, forward strand.
AGAGCTGCGCATAAGCCAATGCGACCGCGCCGTCTGAGTTGAACCAGCAAGCCTGCCCTTCGGGTCCACGATGGGCAATCGACTGGATCATGGCGGCAATGGGACTTTGCTCGCGCGGCCGGCCGCTCCAGTCCCATTCACCGGCAATGCCGCACATTTCTTAATCTCAGACTCGGGGATTTCGGCTAGTCACGAAGGCGCGCCGCTGCTTTGTCTCAACAGCACCGCGGGGCGGCCGCGGCTCGAGCCCTTAAGATCAAGCAACAGGATCGCTGTGAGGTTTGCGCTCCTTGCGTCATCGCGACGGCGCCTTCGGCGCGCCGGGCGAGACTGCAGGCGCTTTCGGCCCGGAGTTTCCTGTTTGCTTGGATGCGCCATCCCAATCGCAGGCTTCCGCCAAGCGGGCACGGATCGGCGAAAAGTCGCCGACATTAAATAAGGCGTCGTGCGGCGCGTCGTGGTGATCCCACATCCGGAAATAAACCTTGCCTTGATCTCGTAGCGCCCGAATGAATTGGATCGGCGATGGAGCGAGCGCGAGATAACAGCTCGAATGTGAATTCCACGCACCCTCGACCGCCGGCTCCTGATCGATGCGGTAGATGAGGCGTACGTCCGTTCCGCATTTGATAAATCCCCATTTGTTGACCGCGACCTCGGTCTTGCGATCCTTGCAGCGCATCAGCAGATAAGCCTTGCCATCGGTTGACCGAAGCGAGGCCGACACCAGCGGGCTATCATCGAGGGGGGATTTATCGTCGCGGATTTCCCAATCCCCCTCTTGCTG
>CATPCO010000605.1 GCA_955652925.1 uncultured Xanthobacteraceae bacterium
CAAGGATGGCAGGCGGACGACGCCGCAAGGCGAGCGGGTTAGCGTCGAAATCCTGATCGACGAGCCCTCGTTTCAGCCGCATCACAGCTCGTTCATCAAAAATCTGGGAACGCTGGGGATCGAAGCGAGTATGCGCATTGTGGACCCCGTGCAATACCGCAAGCGCGTCGACGATTTCGATTTCGATCTCGTCATTCAGCGTTTCGCATTTTCCAGCACGCCCGGCGATTCGCTGCGCAGTTATTTTGCATCCCAGGCGGCGGCGCTCAAAGGCTCGCAGAATCTCGCCGGCATAGCCGACCCCGCCATCGATGCCCTGATTGAGCGCATCATCGCGGCCACAACCCGCCCCGATCTGACAACAGCCTGAAAGGCGCTCGATCGGGTGATCCGCAGCGGACGTTATTGGATCCCGCACTGGTACAAGCCCTCGCACTGGCTGGCCTATTGGGACGTGTTCGGCCGGCCGGCAACGAAGCCGCGCTTTGCGCGCGGCATTCCGGAAACCTGGTGGTATGATCGGGAAAAGGCAGCGAAGCTGGAGCAACAGCGGGGATAGCGATTAGAGCCGGTTTCGATGACGTTGACGCTCAGATGACCGCGTACATTATCCGGCGTTTGCTGCTCATGGTCCCAACCCTGTTCGGGATCATGTTGGTCTCGTTCACCGTGGTCCAGTTCGCGCCCGGCGGGCCGGTCGAGCGCGTGATTGCGCAGCTCTCGGGCGCGGATACCGGCGCGACTTCGCGCATCTCGGGGTCACCTGGAGGCGATCTGGGCGGCCGCGGCATGCCAGGCGCCGGCGGCATGGATGCCGGCAACTCGAAATACCGCGGCGCTCAGGGACTAGACCCCGAATTCATCAAGAGCCTGGAGAAGCAGTTCGGATTCGACAAGCCCGCCTACCAGCGCTTCTTTTTGATGCTTTGGAATTACCTGCGGTTTGATTTCGGCAAGAGTTATTTCCGCGATACCAGCGTGCTGCAGCTGATCAAGGAGAAGCTGCCGGTCTCGATCTCGCTCGGACTCTGGCTCACCCTGCTCACTTATCTGATTTCGATTCCTCTCGGGGTGCGCAAGGCGGTCAAGGACGGCTCGCAGTTCGACGTTTGGACCTCGGGTGCGATTATTGTGGGCTACGCGGTTCCGGGATTTCTGGTTGGGATCCTTCTGATCATTCTCTTTGCCGGCGGGTCGTTCTTCAACATTTTCCCGCTGCGCGGCCTTACGTCCGACAATTGGGTGCAACTGTCGGTTCCGGGAAAGATCGTCGATTATCTTTGGCATCTGGTGCTGCCCCTCACCGCAATGGGGCTTGGTGCATTCGCGACCATGACATTGCTCACCAAGAACTCGTTCCTGGACGAGATCAGAAAGCAATATGTGCTCACGGCGCGGGCCAAGGGGTGCGCCCAGCGCCAGGTGCTCTATGGCCACGTGTTTCGCAATGCCATGCTGATCGTGATTGCCGGGTTTCCCGGCGCGTTTGTGCACGCATTCTTTTCCGGCTCGCTTCTTATCGAAACCATCTTCTCCCTCGACGGGATCGGGCTGCTCGGATTCGAGAGCGTGCTCAACCGCGATTACGCCGTGGTCTTTGCGACGCTTTACATTCTTTCGCTGGTAGGACTTGCGGTAAACCTGTTGTCCGATCTCACCTATACCTGGGTGGATCCGCGTATCGACTTCGAGACGCGCGAGGTGTGAGATGGACGACCGCACCAGCATCGAGGTCCCCGAAACCACGGCACAAACGCCGATGGGACTCGCGGTTCTGCCGGAGGGTCACCGGGTCGCTTTGTCGGCGCTCGGCCGCCGCCGCTGGAACAGCTTCAAAGCGAACCGTCGAGGCTATGCATCATTCTGGATTTTTCTTTTCCTTTTTGTGGTCTCGCTGTTTGCTGAGTTCATCGCCAACGATAAGCCGTTCTATGTGTCCTATGACGGCAAGTCCTATTTCCCGGTCTTTGTGACCTATCCGGAAACTGCGTTCGGCGGCGAGTTTGAGACAGCAGCCGATTACCGCGATCCCTACCTGCAAAAGCTCATCGCTGAAAAGGGCGGCTACATGCTTTGGCCGCCGATCCGGTATTCCTACAACACGCAGAATCTCGATCTTCCGACGCCGGCGCCGTCCAAGCCCACCTGGCTTCTGACCGAGGAGGAATGCAAGGCCGTGGTCATGCGCAAAGGCCTCTCGAGTTGCCGTGATCTCGAATACAATTGGCTTGGCACGGATGATCAGGGCCGTGATGTGGTGGCGCGGCTGATCTATGGCTTCCGAATTTCCGTGCTGTTCGGGCTGGCGCTGACGGTCGTTTCATCCATCATCGGGGTCGCGGCCGGTGCGGTGCAGGGCTATTTCGGCGGCTGGACGGATCTCCTGTTCCAGCGCTTCATCGAAGTCTGGACCGCAGTGCCGGCGCTTTATCTGCTCCTGATCATCTCCTCTGTGCTGGTGCCCGGGTTTTTCGTGCTGCTCGGGATTCTCTTGCTGTTCTCCTGGGTCTCGCTGGTCGGGTTGGTTCGCGCGGAATTTCTGCGCGGCCGCAATTTCGAATATATCCAGGCGGCGCGCGCGCTTGGCGTGTCCAACCGCACCATAATGTTCCGCCATCTTCTGCCGAATGCCATGGTGGCGACCATGACGTTTCTTCCGTTCATCCTGTCGTCATCGGTGAGCGCGCTGACCTCGCTCGACTTTCTCGGCTTCGGCCTGCCGCCGGGCTCACCCTCGCTGGGCGAGATGCTCTCGCAGGCCAAGGCCAACGTGCAGGCTCCTTGGCTCGGCATTTCGGGATTCCTCACGCTTGCAACCATGCTGTCGCTCCTCATCTTCATCGGCGAAGCCGTGCGCGACGCGTTTGATCCGAGGAAGACCATGGGCTAGAGCGTGTTTCGCTGAGATCGAGCCAGCAGGTCCACCTCTCACCGCAGGGGAGAGGTACCGCGGCTGCACCATCGCGTGGTGATCGAACGTATTGAACGAAAATTAGTCAGGACTGTTTTTTCGGTATGTTAGCAGAAGGGCCGCTTCTGGTTGTCCGCGATTTGTCCGTTGCCTTCCGGCAGGGGCAGCGGGAGACGCTCGCCGTCGATCGCATCTCCTTTTCCGTGAAAAAGGGAGAGACCGTCGCGCTCGTTGGTGAGTCGGGATCGGGCAAGTCCGTCACCGCGCTTTCCATCCTGAAGCTCCTGCCATACCCGGCTGCGCGCCATCCTTCCGGCGCGATCCTTTTCAAGGGGCAGGATCTGCTGCCAATGCGCGAGCCGGAGATCCGTCACGTGCGTGGAGATGACATCAGCATCATCTTCCAGGAGCCGATGACCTCGCTCAATCCGCTGCATACCGTCGAGAAGCAGATCGGCGAGGCGTTGCTCCTCCATCGTGGACTGGTCGGGGAACCGGCGCGTGCGCGCACGCTTGAGCTTCTCACGCAGGTTGGCATCCCGGACCCGAAGACGCGCCTCAACAGCTATCCCCATCAGCTTTCCGGCGGCCAACGCCAGCGGGTCATGATTGCGATGGCTCTTGCGAACGAGCCTGATCTGCTGATCGCGGATGAGCCGACCACCGCGCTCGACGTCACCGTGCAGGCGCAGATCCTTAACCTCCTGAAGGAGCTGCAGACCCGTCTCGGGATGGCGATGCTGTTCATTACCCACGATCTCGGCATTGTGCGCAAGATTGCCGAGAGCGTCTGCGTCATGAAGCAGGGCAGCATTGTCGAGCATGGCCCCGTGTCTCGCGTCTTTAGCGCTCCCAAACACAGCTATACCTGCGCATTGCTCGCTGCCGAGCCCAAACCTGATCCTGCGCCGGTCTGCGCCGGCGCGCCCATCGTGGTCGAGACCAAAGATCTCAAGGTGTGGTTCCCGATCAAACGCGGGGTCATGCGCCGGGTCGTGGGGCACATCAAGGCGGTCGATGGCGTGAACATTGCGGTGCGCCAGGGGGAGACACTCGGCATTGTGGGCGAGTCCGGTTCCGGCAAGACGACGCTGGGTCTGGCCATCTTGCGGCTTATTTCCTCGGACGGTCCGATCGTCTTTTTCGGCAGTTCGATCGACGGGCTTACGTTCCGGAAAATGCGTCCGTTCCGGCGGCATATGCAGATCGTATTCCAGGATCCCTACGGCTCGCTGTCGCCCCGCATGTCGGTGTCCGACATCATCGAGGAAGGCCTGTTGGTTCATCATCCAAGGATGGGCAAAGCGCAGCGCGAGCAGCGCGTCATTGCGGCCTTGCGCGACGTTGGGCTCGATCCGGAGTTGCGCTTCCGCTATCCCCACGAGTTCTCCGGCGGCCAGCGCCAGCGCATCGCAGTTGCCCGCGCGGTCGTGCTCGAACCCACTTTCGTGGTGCTCGACGAGCCGACGAGTGCTCTCGACATGCTCATCCAGGCGCAGATCGTCGATCTCCTGCGCACGCTCCAGAAACGGCGCAATCTTACCTACATGTTCATCTCCCATGATCTACGCGTTGTGGCGGCGCTGTCGAGTCATGTCGTCGTCATGCGTCACGGCAAGGTGATGGAGGAGGGGCCTGCGGCGCAACTCTTCGCCGGACCCAAGAGCGATTACACGCGCGCGCTGTTCGCCGCGGCCTTTAATCTGGAGACGGCACCGGAAGGCGTGGTTGCGCAGTGAGCGCGCCTGTCAACGCGCAAGCTCAGAGCACAAATCTCCCAGGTTTCATGGAAGAGCTTGATCCGACGCAGCGGATAGCGGCGACGACGGCGACAAACGTTCAGCTTGTCCTGGCTGGTCCGGGGTCCGGCAAGACCACTACGTTGACTGGACGCTTTATTTATCTTGTCCAACAGGGAATCGATCGTCGGCGTATACTTGCGCTGACCTTCACCAAAAAAGCGGCGGACGAGATGAAGGCGCGCATTGTCCAGGCGCTCAATCTCTCCTCAGGCAAGGATCTTACGATCGCAACCTTTCACGGTTTTGCATTCAGGCATCTGCGCCGTGATCCGGCGGCAGCCGGACTGTCCGAGCATTTCCAGCTTTGGGATACGCCGCAGCAGCGGCATGTGTTCAACTCGCGCCGCATTTGGTGGAACGAAGAGATTGACATTCTCGACATCATTGGCGGTGCGAAGGAGCGCCTGCTCAACGCGGAGACCTTTGCCGCTGAGATTAATGACGACGTTGAAGATGACAATATGCTGCGCAAGGCATTGGAGTTCTTCACCGTATATGAGAATTCGCTCCGCACCGCGGATGCTATCGATTTTGCGGATATGGTGCCTCTGCTTGTGCAGGCAATGGTGCGCTTTCCCGATTATTCAGCAGCAGTAACCGGTGCGTATGACCATCTGCTTGTCGATGAGTACCAGGACGTCAATCCTGGCCAGGTCGAGCTGATCGATCGCTTCGTTCGGACCGGGGTCAAGCTGTGGGTGGTTGGGGACGACGATCAGACACTGTATGCATTCCGTGCGGCTGATGTGCGTTTCATCTTGGACTTTCCACAAAAGTACAAAGATGTGCGCGTCCACGTTCTGGATCACAACTATCGCTCGGCGGCACAGATAGTGTCCGCGGGAAAGCGCTTGATTGCGAACAATCGTGCACGGCGGAACAAGAACCAGCGCACCGCGGTTGCCGACCCGGGCGAACTAGTGATTCGCGGCTACAGCACGGCGGTCCTGGAAGCGCGGCAGGTCGCCAGAGGGGTGGCCAAGCTGCTCAAGCACTATCCGCCCCAGCAGATTGCCGTACTTTACCGCATTGGGTCGGTCGGTCTTCTTCTTCAGCCGGAGCTCCAGAGGATGCAGATCCCGTATGAGGTCCGAGGCGCGGGTGATTTATGGCAAGGCGTGGCGGCAAGGCTGGTCGTGGGCGCTCTCTATTACCTGCAAGAAGGAGAATCAGTGGCAGCCATGAGCCGGATGGGAGGCGGCAGGCGTGCTGATATTGTCCGCCGGCAGCTCGACGAGGCGGCGGCGGCCGAGAAGCAACCTTTTCGCGCCGCCTGCCGGCTCGTGCGCAAAGTGGTTACAACGGCTGTCCCCGGCAAGGCATCCGAACGGGATCGAGGAGAATGGACGACCATTGTTGAATCGGTGATCGCAGTCGCTTCCACGTGCCAATCATTGGAGCAGCTGGAGGAGAGGATAGCCGAGCAGTCGGCGGCGCTCCGCAACCCGCCACAGAACGCCGTCGTGCTGTCGACGATCCATTCAGCCAAGGGCCTGGAGTGGCAGGCGGTGCTTCTCATGGGGATGGAAGAAGGCGTGCTGCCGCATGCGAGTACCGATGACCTGGAAGAAGAGCGCAGGGTCGCCTTTGTCGGTGTTACGCGCGCCAAGCGAATACTTGGACTGACATACGCCGAAAAGCGCTTCAGGCAGAGTGCGATCCCATCACGTTTTCTAGAGGAGCTTGCGGGCGGCTGGCGGCGCCTGTGCATCTGGACGAGCTCGCACAATCAAGGAGACGACGAACGCCTGCCGTTGCTATCAGAGCGGGAGCGCCAGCTGATCGAAGGATCGAGGGGACATGAAGAGGCACCAAAGCGCCCAACGGACGAGCTGAAGCGACGTAGCGGCAGAA
>CATPCO010000606.1 GCA_955652925.1 uncultured Xanthobacteraceae bacterium
GCGAAGCGACCATTCACCGGATCACCTACATCACGCTCGCGCAACGCGTGGGCTTCAGCCTCGAGGAAATCGCCGAGCAACTGGCCATGCTGCCGAATATCCATCCGTTACCGCCGAAGGTCTGGGAACCGCTGCGCAAGAAATGGGAGAAGCGCATCGATCAGAACATCGCCGAGCTCAAGCAATTGAAGATCGATTTGAGACACTGTGCGCGCGACGCCTCACGCTGAGCGCTGCGACCGTTGGCCGCGAGGAATCTCACGAGGTCTAATCTTGAGAAAAATCTGCCGGTGCAGCAGGCGGCCAAGGTCCAGTTGGTTCTCAACTTGAAAGCGCTTCAGCATGACCGCCGCTCTGCTTGTTCGGCCGCGCCGACGAGGTGATCGAGTGACGCTGGCTAATGTCTCCTTATGGCACTTAGCTACCACAGCCGATCAGACGCCATGTCCGCTGCTGGTGAAAGCTGACGCCGCATCCCCGACGCATCTGTTGGCCAATCGATAAAACCCTGCTCAGGAGCGCCGCGCCGCCTCCTGCCGCAGCACGAAATGCTGCACTTTCCCGAGCGCGTTGCGCGGCAATGCGTCAAGGAAAATCACCTCGCGCGGCACCTTGAAGCGCGCGAGCTGAGCACTGACGTGCCGCGTGATCTCGTCGGCGCTTACCGCGGCTTTTCGCACGACATACGCAACGGGCACTTCCTGCCATTTCGGATCGGAGCGTCCGATCACAGCGGCTTCTGCGACCGCGGGATGCTCGTGCAGCACGCGCTCGACCTCGGCTGCGTAAATATTCTCGCCGCCGGAAATGATCATGTTTTTCTTGCGGTCGATGATAGTGAAATAACCGTCCGCATCGCGCGTGCCCACATCACCGGAGTAATACCATCCCTCCCGCAGGGCCTCGGCGGTCGCGGCCGCATTGCCCCAGTATTCGAAGAACACATTCGGACCGCGCACGACCACCTCGCCGGGAGTGCCGGGCGGCACCTCACGCCCGGTCTCGTCGACCACGCGGGCCTCACAGCACAGCCCCGGCAGGCCGGTGGAACCTGGGCGGTTGAGATCGCCGCCGATGCGGGTATAGATCGCAATCGGAGCGGTTTCAGTGGACCCATAGACCTGCAGCACGGGCACGCCACGAGCGGTCAGCGCAGCAATCAGATTTTGCGGCACCTGGGTCGAGCCCGTGGTGACCGCGCGCAGGCTCGCAAGCTCGGTCCGCGGCCACAGCGGATGCTCGATCAAGGCCTGGATGGTCGCGGGCACCAGGACGACGAGCGTGGGGCGCTCGGCCCCAAAAGCATCCAGCGTCGCGTCCGGAGCAAAGCGAGCGTGCAGCGTAACGCTCGCACCAATCTGCAGCGCCGGCGTTGTCAGAATGTTGAGTCCGCCGACATGAAACAGCGGCAGCACCGTGAGCACACGGTCCGCAGCCGTGAGATCGTGCATGTGCTGGCTCATGACCGCGTTCCAGAACAGCGCTTCCTGACGGAGCACCGCACCCTTGGGACGCCCAGTCGTGCCGGAGGTGTAGACGAGGAGGAGCGCAGAGGTCAGGTCAACATGGGGATTGCGGTCGTCACCCTGCCCCTCGATCAGCAGCGTCTCGAAGGTGCCGGGTCCGTTATCGGCAAGGCGAAAAATCCGGATGTCGGGGTGCTGCTCGTTCAGCGCAGTCACCAACTCGCCAAACGCGTCCTGCAGCAACAGCATCTTGGGCGAGGCGTCTGCGAGGATGAAGAGCTGTTCCGGCACGGCAAGCCGCCAGTTGAGCGGGACAAGCAGCGCACCCAGTCGCGCGCAGGCATAAAGTAGCACCAGATAATAGGGATGATTTGCTGAGAGGATCGCAACCCGGTCGCCGCGGCCGACGCCAAGCACTGATTTGAGCGCGCGCGCAGCGGCCGCAATTCGCTCGGCGAACGCCGCGTAGGTGAGCGATCGCGCTCCAAAATGGAGGGCCACCTTCCCGGGTGTGAATGCCGCGTTGCGTTCTATGAAGCAGGACAGATCCATACGTCACGCGGGCAAGATCGCTCACTGCAATGGTGCGAGTGGGACCGCGCGACAAGGCGCTTTTGCCCCCTGCTTGTCATGCGCTATTGCACGAGGCGGTTCGAATAATCGGTGATGAACGTTCTGATCTGCGGTCTGATCTTGCCAACCGCTGCCAAGATTTGCTGCCCTTCTTCGCCCGTGACCAGGATAGGCTCGCTCTTTACGACATTGCTGTAGTCGCGAATGAAATCCGCATCCCGCCACAGCTCGATAAATGCGGAGCGCATGACCGCGACGGCTTCGGCGGGGCTCTTCGGCGGCATCAACGCGGTCCGAAACATGGCGAGCTGCGGGTCAGCCTCGGCGCGCAAGGCCTCATACATGATCCCGCTTGGGTTTTTACCGTCGTGAACCGTTGCGTAGAATTCCTCGAAGGTCGGCAGGTTGGGCAGTGCCTTGCTGCGCGGCGTGCCGCCGTCCTTGCCGCGCGCGGCGAGCTGCCAAAGCGGAATGACGATGTCTGACATGGTCGGCTCAATCGAGCCGGTCCAGCCCGGGAGCGACGTGTTCGCGAGCTGTCCGAGATTCTGCATGATTGCGGTTTCCACCTCCTTGAGCCCGCGATAGGCCGGCACGGGTTGGAATTTGACGCCCAGCAGATCGAGCATGAATGCCAAGTTCATGGTATTGCTGTTCTGAACATTGAGCGAGAGCGCCTTGAACCCGTTCGTCTTCATGATGTCGGTGGCGACTTTGATGCCGGGCGGAGTGTCGCGGCGCATGTAGACGACGAGCGGGTTCTCCACCCCGGCGATCAGGACAAAATCGGGATAGCTGACGCGGATCGACGGGTTGCCTACGATCTGGGCGACCATGTCCAAGGTGAAGAACCCTATGCTTTCCCCGTTTGGCGGTGCCTCCCCCAATTGATTGGCGCCGATCACGCCGCCGGCTCCGCCCACATTCTTGATGACAATGGTCGGATTGCCGGGGATGTGCGCAGGCAGATGCTGGGCGACAATGCGCCCTTCAATATCGCTCGGCCCACCGGCGGGATAATTGATGATCATGGTGATCGTCTTGCCCTTGTAGAATTGCGCTTGCGCGCCTTGGACAAGCGCGAGCAGACCGGCAACGGCGAGCATCAGCTTTGGGATCATGTGCGGTCCTCTACTTCTTGGCAGCGGGCTTGGCGCGCGCAGCGGACGAGGTGCCGCCGAGCCGGAAGGATTGGAACGTCGGCCGATAGGATTTCTCATCCAGGAACTGCCGCAGGCCGGTGTTGTAGGAATCCTCGCGGTCGCCAACTTTGATGGCCTTGCCCTTCTCGGCGAGGTAGTCGTAGGCCTGCGGCACATCCATGGTGCGCACGTGCCGGATCGCCTGCTTGGTTGCTCGCAGCACCGCCGGGCTTTTCTGCATCAGCTTGTGCGCGAGCTCGATGGTGGCGGTCTCAAGTTGCGCACCCGGTACAGCGTAATTGATCATCCCGATGCGCGCGGCCTCTGCGCCGTCAAACGGCTCGCCGAGGCACGCATAGTAGAGCGCATGGCGAGGCAGCACCATGTCCGCGACCGCCTTCGAGACGAGCGCACCGGGAAGAATTCCCCAATTGATTTCCGACAGGCAAAACGTCGCATTCTCCGCCGCGATGGCAAAGTCGCATGCGAGCAGCTGCATGAACGCGCCGCCCACGCAGTAGCCATGCACCATGGCGATGGTCGGCTTGTCATAGCCATAGAGCCGCTCCCATCGCCAGCGGTTGGCCGCTGCGGCCGCTTTCTTGCGCTCGGCGGGATTCTTCTCCAGCTCGCGAAAGAATTTCTGCAGGTCCTGTCCGGCGCTGAAATTGCCGCCCTCGCCCGTGACGACGAGCACGCGGACATCGTCATCGACTTCGAGCCTCGCAAGCGCATCGTCCATCTCGTAGTGCAGCGTGGGTGACATGGCATTGCGCTTCTCCGGCCGGTTGAGGCAGGCCCACGCGATGCCGTCCGCGACCTTCACTTTCACGCATTCGTACTTGTAATCAGCCATCGTTCTTCCTTCCCGGTGTGCTCGCCTGCCGCGTTTGGCACGCAGCGACGCAAGCGTACACGGCTCCAGACGGTTTAGCGAAGCCTCGCTCCGCGTGGGCGCAACAAAGCCGCGGTCAACCACCTGCGCGGCCGGGGGGTTGACTCCCGTTCCGATTCTTCGGATATTTCTGTCATGACAGAAATTTCGGAAAAGGACGTAAAGCTTCCCGAGGCCGTGGAGCGCTTCGTCCTCCATTGGGGCGATATGGGCAGCCAGTGGGGAGTGAACCGCTCGGTGAGCCAGATTCACGCGCTGCTCTATCTGTCGGAACGCCCGCTCACAGCGGAGCAAGTCGCGGCCACGCTCGGACTGGCACGCTCGAACGTCTCCACCTCGATCCGCGAGCTGATGGCCTGGAACCTGATCCGGCGGGTGCCGGTCAAAGGCGATCGGCGGGAGCATTTCGAGGCGGAAACGGATCTGTGGGAGATCGCCATGCGCATTGCCGCGGTGCGCAAGGAGCGCGAGCTCGACCCGGCGGTCGAGGCGTTGCGATCCTGCGTCGCGCAGGCGGAGCACGATGCCAAGCTCCATCCGCTCGCCGCCAAGCGGCTCAAGGAGATGCTCGCCTTCGTGGATATGCTCGATCGCTGGTACGCGCGGATGCTCACGGTGCCCAAGCCGAAGCTTGCAGCGCTCGTTCGTCTGGGCACCCGGATCGTGAGTCTGCTGCCACTCGGCAAACACAAGTAGCAGCGAGAAACAGTGTCATGGCGTTCGCGGTGACGGTGCTCGAAACAACTCCAAGCCCAGAGCATGTCCACGATCCGGCGCCGATAGATCATGTAAAGGTCGAGATCGGCGATGTGCGATTCCGCGCCCTGATGACGGAAGAGCAATGGGCTTCCCTGCCCTTTCCAATCCGGCGGCGGTTCAGCAAACGCCTCGCGGGCGGCGAGACGCTGGTCTATGTCGGCGAGATCGTGGAATCGTGGATGAGCCGCGCCGGCTGGTGGCTTGTCCAGATTGCACGTCTTTTCGGCGGTCCCCTGCCCTTGACCCGCGCAGCCCATGTCCCAAGCGTCGTCACTGTAACCGAGGACATCGCGACCCGCGGCCAGATCTGGACGCGGCTTTACTCCCGCCGCAACGGTTTCCCGCAGGTCATTCATTCCTCGAAGCGCTTTGCCGGCCCGACCGGGCTTGAGGAATATGTCGGGCGCGGCATCGGGATGAGTCTTCGCGTCTATGCGCGCGAGGGCGCGCTCGTCTTTCGCAGCGAGAACTATTTCGTTGCGGCCGGCTCGCGCCGTTTCTTCCTGCCGCGCTGGGTGTGTCCCGGCACGCTCTACGTCACCCACGCCGAGGTCGCTGACGGCAAGTTCAGCTTCACCTTGCAAATCTTCCATCCGCGCTGCGGACTCATTTTGCGCCAGATGGGCATCTTCCGGGAGATTTCGCCATGACCTCCCCCGTCCTGTGGAGCCTGATCGCTGCCCAGCTTGCAATGGGACTGTTCGACATTCTCTATCATCATGAAATGACCGAGGGCCTTGCGTGGCGGCGCTCGCAGCGCCAGGAGCTCAGGCTGCACGGCGCGCGCAATCTCGCCTATGCGGCACTTTTTCTGGTGCTCGGCTTGTTCGAGCCGCGTGGCGTCTGGGCAATGCTGGTGCTCGCCGTATTGGCGGCCGAGGTCGTGATCACGCTCATGGATTTTGTCGAGGAGGATATGAGCCGCAAGCTGCCGGCGAGCGAGCGCGTCACGCACACGCTGCTGGCCATCAATTACGGTGCCATCCTTGCGCTCCTTGTTCCCGTACTGCTGCGGTGGGCGGGTGAGCCGAGTGCGATCGTTGCCGTGTGGTACGACGTCGCGAGCGTGCTTGCGCCGCTGGCCGCGGCGGGTACCGTGGTCTTCGGGTTGCGCGATTTTTTTGCCTCCCGCCGTGCGCAGCGACTTGTGCGCGCCAACGCGGCCGAGCTGGTGCGGATGCTGGGAGAGCGCCGGCATGTGCTCGTTACCGGAGCAACCGGATTCATCGGTTCCCGGCTGGTGGAGGCGCTCGCCAGCGCGGGCCACGACGTTACCGTTCTCGCCCGCAATGCCCAGAAGGCCGCGACATTGCATCCGCCTTTCCGGCTGGTCACCGCGCTTGATCAGATTGCCGAAGATGCGCTCATCGACACCATGATCAATCTTGCCGGCGAGCCGATTGCGAACGGCCTTTGGACGCGCACCAAGCGGCGCCAGATACTCGCCTCGCGCCTGCGCATGACGCGCGGCGTTGTTGCGCTGATCGGACGGCTGCAAAAGCCTCCGAGACTACTGATCAGCGGTTCCGCCATCGGCTGGTACGGGGCATGGCAGGACGAGTGTCTGACCGAATTCGACGGCGGCAAGCGCTCCTTCGGCCATCGCGTCTGCGAGGCGTGGGAGGTCGCGGCGAAAAAAGCGCAACGACATGGCGTGCGGGTGGTGCAGTTGCGCATCGGTCTCGTGCTCGGCATCGAAGGCGGCATGCTTGCCAACCTGCTCGCGCCATTCGAGTTTGGGCTTGGCGGACCGATCGGAACGGGCACGCAATGGATGTCCTGGATCGAACGCGACGATCTGATCCGCATCATCGCTCACGTTATGGCCAGTGAGCAGCTCATCGGGCCGCTCAATGCAACCGCGCCCGAGCCGGTGAGGAATCAAGCCTTCGCGCAGGAGCTCGCGCACGCCTTGCATCGGCCGGCGCTGCTGAGAATGCCGGCCACGCTGGCCCGCCTCCTTGGAGGAGAGATGGCTGAGGAGCTTTTGCTGACCGGACGGCGCGTGCTGCCGGACAAGGCGCAGGCGAGCGGATTCAAGTTCCGGCACGAAACTTTGCGCAGCGCCCTTGCAGAAATCCTCGCTGTAACGCCGATGCGCCAAGCCGCCGTCGGACTTGACCGCGCAGCCGAGATGCAGCGGGCGCAATGAAGGCGGTCGCTCAACGCCCGATCTCATGCACCTGCCTGGCCTTTGCCGTGCATGCGGCGAGCAGGAAGCCGAGATCGGTCCCGGTCGAGACGTAGCGCGCTCCCATCTTGACGAACTCAGCCGCGAGGTCGGGACGCGAGGCAAGCCCGCCGACGGCGCAATGCTTGCCGCGATTGCGGCAAACAGCGATTGTCTCGGCATAGGCCTCGCGCACCCGGGGATGATCGTACTCGCCGGGAATTCCCCAATCAGCAAGCAGGTCGTTGAGACCGATAAGCACCATATCGACGCCATCGACGGCGACGATCTCGTGCGCAGCGGCAAGCGCCGCCGCGCTCTCGAACTGTACGATGACCATGGTGGCGTCGTTGAGTGCCGAATAGATCTCGAGCACGGGAAACGAGCGGTAGTGAAGATGCGGGAGCGAGCCGGCATTCGAGCGCTCGCCCATGGGCGGATATTTCGCCGCGCGAACGACCGCGCGCGCCTGCTCCGCGCAATGGATATGCGGCGCAATGATCCCAAGCGCGCCGGCATCAAGCACCCGCGAGATGTAATCAGAGGTGTTGGCCGGAACGCGCACGAACGGTGCAATGCCCGCCTGCAAGGCCGCGACGCAGATTTGCGCGCAGGTTTCGAGCGAGAAACTCGAATGCTCCATGTCGACATAGAGCGTGTCGAAGCCGGCAGTCTGCGCGATGCGCGCGATCTCACCGCTTCGCACCAGCCGCACGGTCATCGCGGCCACCACTTCGTCGCGCGCAAGCTTCTCCTTGACGTTGTTGCGCACGAGATCCGCAATCAACACGCGTCGCTCTCCCGGCTCATTCCGATCTCCCCGCATATCGCCCGTCTCCGCTAAAGCTTCGACGGGCTAATGTGAGTGAGGCCGCCGAAGCCTTGGCGAAGGCGGCTTCGCTCATGCAGGCTACCGGCCAAGCATCAATATTTGTAATCGTCGATCTTGAGCAACGGGAAGGCGCTCAGGACATGCGGCATGGCGGTCGGCGCAGCGGGATGCAGATGGCTGCGGTTGAGATCGGTGATTTTGGTGACGCCGAGGAGTCCAAGGCTGCGCTGCACTTCGTCTTCGAGCAATTCCAGCAGGCGCACGACCCCTGCCTGCCCCGCGGCCGCAAGCGCAAAGCACTGCATGCGGCCGATGCCGACGAGGTCGGCTCCCGCGGCGATCGCCTTGACAATATCCGTGCCGCGGCAGATCGAGCCATCAATGATAATCTTCGCGCGGCCGCCGACCGCATCGAAGATCTCGGGCAGCACCTCCATGGAACCCCGGCCATGATCGAGCTGCCGGCCGCCGTGGTTGGAGATGTAGATCCACTCGACGCCATGATCGAGTGCAATTTTTGCGTCCTCGGCGGTGGCAATACCCTTGAGCGCCAGCGGAATCGCAAAGTGCTGCTTGATGCGTTTGACCGTCGTCCAGTCGAGTCCGGCCTGAAACGCGCGGCCTTGCACGCGCCGCCGCCCGGCGGTCACGAAGCGCTTGGCGATGTCGCGTTCGCGCCGACTGTAATGCGCGGTGTCCACGGTGAGGCAAAAGCCGGCGTAGCCGTGCTTGATGGCGCGTTCGACGTGATCGTCGACCCACGCGGCATCTCCGCGCACATAGAGCTGATAGAGCCGTAACGCGTCGGGGGCGGCTGCCGCGAGATCTTCGAGGCCGGGGTCGCACACCGAGCTGAGCATATGCGCAGCCCCGAATTCTCCGACGGCGCGTACCACCGGTTCCGCGCCGAGTTCATGAAAGCTCTCCAGCGAGCCGACGGGCGCAAGCACGACGGGAAGGCGCATCTTGCGCCCGAAATAGGTCACGCAGGCATCGACCTTGCTGACGTCGCGCAGCACGCGCGGGCGCAACGCCACGGAGTCGAGCGCCATACGGTTGCGCCGCAACGTGGTCTCGGACTCCACCCCGCCGACGATGTAATCCCAGTCGTTCTGGCACAGATTCTGCCGCGCCTTGGCGATGATTTCGTGCAGGTTGAGGAAATCGCTGGCGCCCGCCGAGATGTCGTGGACGGAAGCCTGCGGGGACGCGCGTTCTTGCATGTGGCCGGTTCTCGATGAAACCTTTCCGCCGCATGATGCTCATGGCGTTGATCGGCCGTCAACCGCACAAAGCATTGTCGATTTCGGCTGCTGCGTTGATCAGCCAATCACGCACGGCCGAACTCGGCGGACCGCTTGGAACGAAGGCGCTCGGCGAGCGCGTCGTAAAGCTCGTCCGTTCTTCGGCGCCTCCACGGTGACCTGGGCGCGTGCGTTGCGCTCAACCTAGCGCGGAAAAATTCCTTGCGGGCCCGCACGAGGCGCCGAGTTGCTGCTTCGCTTTGGCGCGGCAGGTTTTGCCGGTGCAGGCGCCGGTGTCACGGCCGGCGGGGGCGGCTCGGGCGGCGCCATTGAGGCGACCACCGGGTTTTTGCAATCGGTTAGCCACACATCATAGATTGGATGCTCGACTGCATGCAGGCCGGGACTCGAAGCGAACGTCCAGCCGGTAAAGATGCGCTTGACCTCGCCCTGCAAAGTCAACTCATCGACTTCGATGAATGCATCGGTGTTGGGCGTCTCAGTTGGGGGCCGCGTGTAACAGGCCCGTGGTGTCACCTGCAGCGCGCCGAATTGCACGGTTTCTCCAATCGCCACGTCAAAATTGATGGTCCGTCCCGTGATCTTGTCGAGACCGGTAAAGAGCGCACTCTTATTCTCAACCTTCTGCGCGGGCGGCTCGGCGATCACCTCATCTCCGGGCTGCGGCGAAGTATCGGCCGGCAGCGCCGTTCCGCGCGGACGCTGACCTCCAGGGGGATCCAATGGAATAGCGGCCGTGGCGCCGGATGGAGGCGGCAGCGGCTCCGATTGCACGCCCACGGGCGGTCCCTGACGGGGAATAGTCGCCTGGTTTTGGGGGGCGGGATAACGCCGGTCGTAGCCTGCATCTGGATACTGCGGATAGCCCGGCTGTGGCCGGCTTGTCGGCACGCTCGATGGCGGGCGCGGTGGAGGGCCGAACAGCGCTTCGAATGGGTTGAAGAACTGCGCCGCCGCGGGAGCAGGGATAGCCACGCTCGCGATCAGCATGGCGATAACGTGAATTGAGCGAAGCGGGCGAGCCATCGGCGAGGTTTGTCCAAACATCTCCGCCGGCGTGCCCCGCCGGTCTAAGCTGGTCAGATTAGTAATCGGATTACGGCGATTCAGAGGACATCTCGTGCCCCGGCTGACTGGGAGCGAGGGACCTTGCCCAGCCGAGGTGAATCATCGATCCGGTGTCCAGGCCTTGTAATCGCCGGTCGCTTTTGGGCGGCGGCCCTGTGCCAGAATGGATCCTGTCGGGCGGTGTGCCCTCGGCGTACCGGTAAGGTTGGGGCGGTGTGGCTTCCACCACGGCCGGGGCGTTACCCTCTCCTGAGTCGGAGGGACGTCCACGGTGTGATGGAGCCAACCGTGCCATGAGGGCGGCACGGTCGAGGCTTCTGCAACTCCGTTGTAGATCACCCAGCGCCGCTCGAAACCGACAGTAGGATCGATCTTGCCGCCTGTGGTGCGGAAATAACGGTTGCCGAATTCGTCCTCGCCCACGAACTCCCCATAGCGCCAAGTCCAAAACTGGGTGCCGAAGGTCTGGCCGTTCCACCACGTGAAGAAGCGCAGGAGAAAGGTTTTCATCGGCGTGTCCCATAATGCTGGATGCGGATCGGTAGGGGGTAATTCCTCGGACGTTTGGTTATGCCAGCGCGAATGTCCAACTGAAAATTTCGCGCTTGACAGGTTCGACGGAATTGCCTCGCGCCGAAGCTGTGGACGAGTGCCTTTCAAATCGGCGGGAAATATCCGAGACTTGCCGCACTGCACAGCGAGTCGCCCCCGATTTTCACAGCCCCACACCACATTTAGAGTTCCTTCACATCCTGCGTACTAGGTCTTGACGAACCGGGCCGTTGCGTCTTAGCTTGATCAGGTTCGGCGCGAGTGGTTCGAAGTCCCGCCGGGCGCTCTCCTGAAGGGTCTGCGTAAACCACTCCGCCGCTGCAACGGCGCCGGAGGGCGGCCCTGTCGTGTCGTTTGCGGGAGACGGCCGGACGCGCCGCAATAATCATTCGGGGCCGCAAGGCACCGGAGCAGGGCGTTAAGCAGAACCCAACGAGCCAGTCCGCTACGCGGCCGGAGGCCAGGGCCGTGGCGGAAACCATCGCGGCGACCCCTTATATCAGCGGGGTAGGCGCCCCCGAGCGAAGAAGCCGCGGCAACAAGGGCGAGGCACGAGATGCGGATTGAGCGGCGCTACACCCAGGAAGGACAGTCCCCCTACGCGAGTATCCCGTTTCGTCTGACCGCGAGCGAGATCCGCAATCCAGACGGATCGGTCGTGTTTCGGGCCGAAAATATCGAAGTGCCGGCCGCCTGGTCGCAGGTTGCCGCCGATGTGCTGGCACAGAAATATCTTCGCAAGGCGGGCGTGCCCGCCCGGCTCAAGAAGCTTGAGGAAGAGGGCGTTCCCGCCTGGCTCTGGCGCTCGGCCGCGGACGAAGAGGCACTTGCCGCGCTTGCGGAAAAGGAGCGCAGCACGGGTGAGCATTCGAGCAAACAGGTGTTCGAGCGCCTCGCGGGGACCTGGACTTATTGGGGCTGGAAGGGCGGCTACTTCGATTCCGAGGCGGATGCGCGCGCGTTCTTCGACGAACTCGTGTTCATGCTGGCCATGCAGATGGCGGCGCCGAATTCACCGCAATGGTTCAACACCGGCCTGCACTGGGCTTACGGCATCGACGGGCCGAGCCAAGGCCACTTTTACGTCGATCACAAGACCGGCAAGCTGCAGAAGTCAAAATCCGCCTACGAACACCCGCAGCCGCACGCCTGCTTCATCCAGTCGATCGCCGACGACCTCGTCAACGAGGGCGGCATCATGGGTTTATGGGTGCGCGAAGCGCGCCTGTTCAAATACGGCTCGGGCACCGGGTCGAATTTTTCCAAGCTGCGCGGCGAAGGCGAACGGCTTGCCGGCGGGGGCAAATCCTCTGGACTGATGAGCTTTTTGAAAATCGGCGACCGCGCGGCAGGCGCCATCAAATCGGGCGGCACCACGCGGCGCGCGGCCAAGATGGTGATCGTGGACGCGGATCATCCCGACATCGAGCAGTTCATCGACTGGAAGGTGATCGAGGAGCAGAAAGTCGCTTCCCTGGTCACCGGCTCGAAGATCAATCAGAAACACCTCAAGGCAATCATGCGCGCCTGCGTGCTGTGCGAGGGTTCGGGCGATGACTGCTTTGATCCGGAAAAAAATCCGGTGCTGCGGCGCGAGATCAAGGCTGCGCGCCGAGATCACGTCCCCGACAATTACATCAAGCGCGTCATCCAGTTTGCAAAGCAAGGCTACGAGGATATCGAGTTCCCGGTCTACGACACCGATTGGGATTCGGAAGCGTATCTCACCGTTTCCGGGCAGAACTCGAACAACTCGGTGCGCGTCACCGACGAGTTTCTCAAGGCGGTCGAGGCCGACGGCAACTGGGATTTGTTCTGGCGCACCCGCCCCGGCAAGATCGCGAAAACCGTCAAGGCGCGTGCGCTGTGGGAGAAGATCGGGTACAGCGCATGGGCGAGCGCCGACCCCGGCCTGCAATATCACACCACCATCAACGACTGGCACACCTGCCCGGCGGCGGGGCCGATTCGCGCGTCCAATCCGTGCTCGGAATATATGTTCCTGGACGACACCGCATGCAATCTCGCATCTATGAATCTGCTCGCGTTCCGGGCATCACCCTCCCCTGAAAGGGAAGCGGCCTTTGGGTCCACTAGCTTCGAGTTTGATCTTGAAGGCTACGAGCACGCGGTGCGGCTGTGGACCCTGGTGCTCGAAATCGCAGTGCTGATGGCCCAGTTTCCTTCCCGCGAGATCGCACAGCTCTCCTACGAATATCGCACTTTGGGCCTCGGCTACGCCAATCTCGGCGGATTGCTCATGTCGTGCGGAATCCCCTATGATTCCGACGCCGGTCGCGCAGTGGCCGGCGCGCTGACTGCTCTCCTGACCGGCGTAAGCTACGCGACCTCGGCGGAGATGGCGGCCGAGCTCGGCACGTTTCCCGGCTTCAAGAAAAATCGCGAGCACATGCTGCGCGTCATCCGCAACCACCGGCGCGCGGCACACGGCGAGCGCACGGGGTATGAGAAGGTCGCAACGCCTCCCGTTCCGCTCGACCACAAGGCGTGCCCGGGGCCGCACATGGCCGAGCACGCCCAGCGCGCCTGGGACCGCGCGCTTGCGCTCGGCGAGCAGCACGGCTACCGCAACGCGCAAACTTCCGTCATTGCCCCAACCGGCACCATCGGACTGGTGATGGATTGTGACACGACCGGCATCGAGCCCGACTTCGCGCTGGTGAAATTCAAGAAGCTTGCAGGCGGCGGCTATTTCAAGATCATCAATCGCGCAGTGCCTGAAGCCCTGCGGGTGCTTGGCTATTCCCAATCGGAAATCGCCGATATCGAGACCTATGCCGTAGGCCATGGCAGCCTCAAAGAAGCGCCTGGCATCAATGACGCCACTCTCAAGCAGAAGGGCTTCACCGAGGAGGCGATCGAGAAATTGGAGAAGGCGTTGCCGACCGCCTTCGACATCAAATTCGTGTTCAACAAGTGGACGCTGGGCGAGGAGTTTGTCGCCAAGCTCGGCATATCGCCGGAAAAGCTCGCCGATCCGCGGCTTGATCTCCTTTCCGCTCTGGGCTTCACCAAGCGCGAGATCGACGCCGCCAATATCCACGTGTGCGGGGCGATGACGGTCGAAAGCGCCCCACACCTTAAGGCCGAGCACTATCCGGTGTTCGACTGCGCCAATCCCTGTGGGCGTAACGGCAGGCGCTATCTCTCGGTCGGGAGTCACATCCGCATGATGGCCGCGGCGCAACCGTTCATCAGCGGCGCGATCTCGAAGACCATCAACATGCCCAACGACGCGACGGTCGAGGACTGCAAGGCAGCCTACCTCCTCTCGTGGAAACTCGCACTCAAGGCCAATGCGCTTTATCGCGACGGCTCCAAGCTTTCGCAGCCGTTGCAGTCGCAGCTCATCTCCGATGAGGAGGAGGACGAAGCGGTCATCGAGGCTTTCATCGAGAAGCCGGCGGCCGCACGCGCGGGCGCGCTTGCGGAGAAGGTGGTGGAGAAGGTGGTTGAGCGCATCGTGGTCATGCGCGAGCGCGAACGCATGCCCGACCGGCGCAAGGGCTACACACAGAAGGCGGTCGTGGGTGGCCACAAGGTCTATCTGCGCACGGGAGAATACGATGACGGCCGGCTGGGTGAAATCTTCATCGACATGCATAAGGAAGGCGCGGCGCTGCGCTCCTTGCTCAACAATTTCGCCATCGCCGTATCGCTTGGCTTGCAATATGGGGTGCCACTCGACGAATATGTGGATGCCTTCACCTTCACGCGCTTCGAACCGTCGGGGCCGGTGCAGGGCAACGACTCCATCAAGTTTGCGACCTCGATCCTCGATTACGTCTTCCGCGAACTGGCGGTGAGCTACCTCGAGCGTTTCGATCTTGCCCACGTCGATCCGACCGAAGGCGGCTTTGACGCGCTCGGGAAGGGAGTGGCGGAAGGCAAGCCTGCCGCCACCAAATACGTCTCGCGCGGATTGACGCGTTCGCGCACAGACAAGCTTTCGGTTCTGGCCGGCGGTGCGGCGGGCGAAGCGCGTTCACCCTCTTCGCTCGGCGGAGAGGGTGGAACGCGTTCCGGTTCCGCCGCGCCGATTGCGGGCAGCGCAAAAGTCACCTCGTTCACCGCGCGCGAGCCGCGAGCCGAAGTCGCCGGCAGCGCAGCACTCAAATCGGAGCCGGCGCAAAAACTCTCGCCGGCGGACCAGATCGAGCAGGTTTCGCTCGCGCGCAGCGAGGAGCGTGCGCTCGCACGCGCGGCGGCTGCAGAGCGGCGCGCCGAGGCCAAGGCGAAGGGCTATGAAGGCGAGGCATGCGAGGAATGCGGCAATTTCACTTTGCTGCGCAACGGCACCTGTCTCAAATGCGACACCTGCGGCGCCACCACCGGATGCAGCTGAGAAGTTAGTGCGACGGCAACATGCCGGTTGTCTTCCGTGAAGGCGGTCTGAGATATTTCTTTTTCTCGAATGAGGGGTGATCCGCGTGAAGCGGTGCATGTGCATGTGAAGGGCAGCGGTCGCGACGCCAAGATTTGGGTCGAGCCGGAAGTTTCAATCGCGGAAAGCTATGGCTTCAATTCGAGAGAGCTTGCGAGTATTCTCCGCATTGTAGCAGAGCAGCACGACTTGATCTTGAGGAGATGGCATGAGCATTTCGGCGACCGCCGTTCGCTTTGATGAGGATACCATGTGGGTCGAATTGACCGACGGGCGCACGCTCGGTGTGCCGCTGGCATGGTTTCCGCGTCTGCTTCATGCTTCGCCGGCCCAGCGTGAGCGCGTGGAATTGAGTCGCATCGGTCTGCATTGGGAGGAAATCGATGAGGATATTTCAGTAGCCGGCCTGCTTGCCGGCCGCGGAGACATGAGCAGGCGAACAGAAGAGGCAGCCTGATCCTCCCCTGCTCAATCGGGACATGCTTTCCGACCTCATCCGCGCCTGGCATGATTTTTATGTGCTGGTGGGCACCGCGTCGGCCACGCTGGTGGGACTCATGTTCGTGACGGCCACGATCGGGAGCCAGGTGTTCACCGATAGGAACCGCGCCGGGATGCGGGCGTTTCTGAGCCCCACCGTCGTGCATTTCAGCGCAGTGCTGTTCATCTGTATCCTCGCGGCGATCCCCTCGCACTCGTGGAGAACGCTTGCGGCCTTGCTGGCCGCAAGCGGTCTTGCCGGTATCGCCTATTCGGCGCGGGTTTGGGTGCAATTGTTCGTCAAACGGCGATTCGATGTGGATGTAATCGATCGCGTTTTCTACGCGCTCTTCCCGGTACTGGGATATCTGCTCATCCTGGTCTGCGTGTTTCTATTGTTCAAGGAATCGGCAGCGGGCCTCGACCTTCTCGCCGCCGCGCTGATCACGCTGCTGCTGGCCGGCATTCGCAACGCCTGGGACATGACAATCTGGATCGTCATCCGCACCCCGGTGGTCGAGGACGGACGACGCAGGACAGAGGAGGGATGACAAGGCATCCGTCCAGCTCTGTCGTCTGTCGTTAGCCTGCCACCCCGCCCATGTCATAACTACGCGACCCGAGCGACCGCTGTGACCCTGCCGAAAGGTGCTGCGCTCGCAACGCGAACGTCGTATGATCGGAACCGCGGAGGGAACCCGTCGTTATTCCGCCGCTAGGGAGCCAACCATGTATATCATTTGGGTTATTGTGATCGGTTTTGTTGCGGGGATCATCGCGCGTCTGCTCGCTCCCGGTCCCAACAATCCCACCGGCTTCATCCTCACGACGGTGCTGGGCATCGTCGGCGCGTTCCTCGCCACGTTCATCGGTCAGGCCGTTGGGTGGTATCGTCCCGATCAGGGTGCGGGACTGATCGGCGCTACCATCGGCGCGATTATCGTCCTGTTCGTATGGCATCGGCTGGTCGTGAACCGGACGATCAGCGACCCCGGGGTAACCGGCCGACGCTGGCTGTGAGCTATTCGCTCTCTCGCGCACTCACCACGATCACCGAGACGTTATCCGCGCCCCCCGCCTGCATGGCCGCGGTGAACAGGGCGCGCACGGCATCCTCATCACTCCCTGCCAGCGCGCGCTCGATTTCGGCGTCAGCAAGCATATCGGTGAGACCATCACTGCAAAGCAGAAAGCGTGACGGCAGCATCAATTCCTGGCCGCCGGTATGCGGGGCGATGGGAACAAAAAAGGGCGCGCCGCCGAGCGTCTGGGTAATGAGGCCGCTGCGCGGCCCGGGCGGAACGTCGTCAACGCTCAGCTGCTCGAGCCGGCCCTCGCGACAGCTGTAGAGGCGGCTGTCTCCCACATTGAACCAGACGACGCGCTTGGATGCGAGGATCAAGCCTACGACCGCGGTTCCCATGCCGAGCAGCGAATGATCGGCGCGCATGGTTGCATAAAGCTCGGCGTTAATTTCGGCCAGCAGTCCGGCAATATCCTCTTCTTTACTGCACTGCTGCGCCGCCAGGCGCTTGACCGTGTACCGGCTTGCGATTTCGCCCCCGGCGTGGCCGCCCATGCCGTCGGCCACCGCAAACAGGAGCGGCTCCTTGAGCTCATGACGTGAGCGCCTCGGAGCCGTCATCTCGACATCGCAGACCCAACCCGCAACGGTGATGCTGTCCTCATTGTTCGGCCGGACAAGGCCTCTGTGGCAAACAGCGGTAACCTCTATGGAGGGGAAAATACCCATGGCTGGTAAGCTCCGAGCGAATAGCGAATAGTGGAGGAGAATTCACTATTTGCTATTCGCCATTCGCTGCTCGCGGTTACTCTAAAGGCTGCGTCCGTCAAACGGCGTTAGCTTGAGCGAGGTTACGTCCACGTCATCGAGACATCGCACATTGACGGCCACCATTTCCTTGCCTCCGGGTGCGGTGCCGCGGGAGAAGGCGCCTACGCCGCATTGCGGACAGAACAGGTGATGGAGGGACTTTTTGCCGAATTGATAATCGCGCAAGCCCTCGCGACCCGCGCGCAAGGCAAAACTGTCCGCCCCGACAAAAACCCACAGCGCGCCGCGCTTCTGACAAATGGAGCAGTTGCATGCAATCACGCCGCTCAGGTCAGCGGTGACCTCAAAGCGTACCTCGCCGCAATGACAGCCCCCGGTGTAGGTTTTTGTGTCGGCCATTGCGATCTCCATTTGGTCCGCCCGATTGGGTCGAGCTTGCGAGACCAACATTGCGGAACGCGTCCCAGCGTCGGGCCTCATGAAGAACTCGACCCGACCTACGCGCTATATTTCTACGCGCTATATTTCGTGTACCGCACCGTCTTCGGCAACCAGCAAGCCTTCCGCGCGTATTTCATCGAGACGTGCCAGCATGGTGGGATTCATATGCGTGAGCATGATCGAGCGCGCCCCCAGATCGCCAAGGCGCGGCCTGAGAATCTCCCAGGTCAGGTGGCCGCTCGGACGACCGGAATAGTTGTAGCACTCCACCATGAAGAGATCGGCGCCCTTGGCAATGGAAGCAAGCGCGTCAACCCATTCGGTGTCACCGGAATAGGCGAACACCTTCATCCCATCGGAAATTCGAACCGCCGTCGACGGCGCGCCAGAGAAATGAACGACCTCAGCTGTCGTGACGGTATGACCCAACACGTCATTCGAACGCCCGACGTCGAGCTCGACCACCTTCCAGGGAAACCGCCACTTGTTCAAAGTGGAGAGGGGAAAGAAGGCTTCCATGGCCTGGGGGATGCGCGCGCGAGCACCTGGCGGCCCCGCGACCAATAGCGCCCGCTCGCGCTGGGAAAGAAACTGGGCGTCGAGCATGAAGAACGGCAAGCCTCCATAATGATCGCCGTGCAGATGGGAGAGCACAATCGCGTCGATCCGGTTGGGGTCGAGCTTGCGCGCCTTGAGAGCCACCATGGTGGACGCGCCGCAATCGACCAGCAGGGTGGCCTTTGCGGTTTCGAGCAGGAATGCGGTGTTGAAGCGGCCTCCAGAGCCGAAGGCGTCGCCTGACCCGACGATGGTGAGCCGCATCTCAGGCTGATGCGCTCGGCCGCGCTGCAAGATCGGCGTGCCAACGCTTCAGGTTCTTGAGCTCGTCGGGAACGGCAAGCTTGGCGGGTTTCATGAAATCGAGCGAAATGAGGCCGGTGATATCGGCCACGGTAAAATTGTCGCCGCTGATGAATGGGCGGCCCTCGAGCTCACGATCGACAATGCCGATGAAGTCAAGAATGCGCGGCTTGTTGGCCTCGGCCCAGGCAGGCACCTGCGGGACTTCCATGGCTTTCATCGCCGGGTGGGTGTTGCGAAAGACGTGCGAGATGGGAAAGAGCAGATGCAATTCGAGCCGTCGATTCCACATTTCCACCCGCGCAGTCTCCAACGCGTCGCGTCCGAACAGCGCAGGCTCGGGCTGCAGTGCCTCGAAGTAACGGCAGATTGCAATGGATTCAGTGATCACCGTTCCGTCGTCGAGCACGAGCGCAGGCACGCGCTTGAGCGGATTGATGGCCGCATAGGACGCCGACATATGCTCGAGCGCCCCTAGATCGATTTGCTGGGTCGGCAGCTTGATGCCCTTTTCGGCAAGAAAGATGCGCGTGCGGCGCGGATTAGGTGCGCGGCCGCCGTCGTAAAGCTTCATGTGTCCGCTTCCTCCTGCTGCTCGGCGCAATCAATCATTAACCACCACGCTGCGGATCGGCGCCTGTTTCCCTTTCGAGCAGGGGCCTCACGGCGGTACCGCGCAGGCCGATGGGCCAGCGCACACGCACTCTCTTAAGCTTTTTGCGAGAGTTTGGCACGAATTGTCCAGCGTTCTAATCCTGTACAATGACGAGCAGGCGCAAGCTCGCGAAGCGGCACCGGTGAGCGAGCGAGCGCCCGCGCAGCGAAGGCGCGCAATCGCAAGCCAGGTGCGCGAGGCGCGCGATCGGCTCACCTCAACCAGCGGCACCCGCCCAGCATTCGAATATGAGCTGTTGCGCCTGTTCGCGCAAAACCGGCTCTCTGCCTCGCTTGTCGTCTTGCTGCTGGCCGGCACGGTCGGCTTTCTGTCCAGTCTGTGGACGGGCGCACTCAAGGCCGGCACGTGGACCAGCGCGGTGCTGGTCATTCACGCCATCATCGTGACCAAATGCCGAGAGTTCCTTTCCGAGCCGCAAGACCGAATCAATCTTCGCGGCTGGCGGCTGCGCTTCATCATCCTCGACTTGTTCTTCGGACTGGCATGGATGTTCATTCTGCTCCGCCCATTGGGCATCGAAGACGGCTCGTTCATGCTGTTCGTGATGCTCTTGGTGGTTGCAATGTCAAGCATGCTGGCTGCAAGCGTGCCGGCAGCGGTGTTCGCCGCTACGGCTCCGGTTTCCGGCGCAGTGGCACTCGACTTTGCGCTCAAGGGCAACCTGCACGACTACATCCTCGCGATCATGGCACTGACGACACAAGGCTATTTCTCATTGCTCGCGCACCGCCTCTATTCTGCGACTCTTGCCACGGTCGAGGCGAGAGCAGAAAAGGATGCGCTGTTCGGCGAGCTCGAAGCGTCCAAGGCCATTTCCGACGAAGCACGCCGGCGCGCCGAAACCGCCAATATCGCAAAGTCGCGCTTTCTTGCCCAGATGAGCCATGAACTGCGTACTCCCCTCAATGCCATTCTCGGTTTCTCTGAGGTGATGAAAGGCGAGATCTTCGGACCTCACGAGGTGCCGGCTTACAAGGACTACGCCGCCGACATCCACAACTCGGGAGTGCATCTTCTGGGCCTGATCAATGAAATCCTCGATCTGTCCCGCATCGAGGCCGGGCGCTATGAGCTGCACGAGCAACCGGTATCGCTTGCGCATGTCGTCTCCGAATGCGCTCACCTTCTCACGATGCGCGCGAAGAGCCGCGGCATCACCGTGCACGAATTGTTTGAGAGCGATATGCCGCGCATCTGGGCGGACGAGCGGGCCATGCGCCAGATTTGCCTCAACCTGTTGGGCAATGCCATCAAATTCACGCCGGCGGGAGGCGAGATCTGGCTCAAGGTCGGGTGGACCGCGTCGGCCGGTCAATATCTCAGCGTGAAAGACAGCGGGACGGGCATCGCAGAGGAGGAGATACCGATCGTGCTTGCCTCGTTTGGCCAGGGCTCGAACTCGATCAAGTCGGCCGAACAGGGTGCCGGGCTGGGCCTGCCCATTGCAAAGAGCCTGGTCGACCTCCATGGGGGCACGTTCACACTCAAATCGAAACTGCGGATCGGCACCGAAGTGATCGTCACCTTTCCGCCCGAGCGCGTCATGTCCGCCCTCGCTCCGCTTGAAGAACCTGCACCCTCGATCCAGCCGGCGCAGGCGGAAGGAGGTCTGGAGCCTGCCCGTCCGACAGTGGAAACGAAGGCAAGCGCATTGCGCCGGCTCCTGTTCGGGAATCGCTAGGCATGGAAGGCAAAGTCGTCGCGCTGGCGCTCGCCGCCATCCTCGCGCTTGCGCTTTTTCGCGGACGGTTTTCCCATGTGCTGCGATCACTCGCCCTTTGGGCGGTGATCGTGCTTGCGCTTCTGCTCGCTTACACCTATCGCTCGGAACTGCGCGATGTGGGTGAGCGCGTCCTCGCTCAATTTGTGCCTGGCCGCGCCATCAGCCGAGGACGCACCGTGGAGATCGCGCGCGGATCGGGCGGAAGCTTCGCGCTCGCCATGCAGGTCAATGGCGCGCGGATCCTGATGGTGCTGGACACGGGTGCAAGCTCTGTCGTGCTGACGCAAGAGGCCGCGCGCGCCGCCGGCCTGCCGCTCGAAATCCTGAATTATTCCGTCAATGTGGAGACCGCCAACGGGCGTGCGCGCGCCGCGCCGGTGATGCTTGACCGGGTCTCGATCGGGACAATCACCGAGCGGTCGGTACCGGCCCTCGTCGCGCAAGGCGCCGCGCTGCGCAGCAACCTGCTTGGGATGAGTTTCCTCAACCGGCTGCAGAGTTGGGAGGTGCGCGGCGACAAGCTTCTGCTGCGGGGCCAGCCGTGATCAAAGCCCACGGGTTCTAGGTCGACCAACCTACAAAACGAGGCTCAGGAGGAAGCGCAGGCACACAAGCAGCAAGAAACAACCAAACCCGACTTCCAGGGCGCGTTTTGAAAGCGCATGAGCCAGCCGCGCCCCAAAGGGCGCGGTGAGGCTCGATACCGGCGCTATCAGGGCAAAACCGATGAGCGAGACGAATCCGAGAGAGAAAGGGGGCATCTGCGCCTGCTGCGGCAATCCCGCGATCATATAGCCGATGGTTCCTGCCACCGCGATGGGCACACCGAGCCCCGCCGAAGTCGCGACCGCCTTGTGCATGGGCACCCCATGCAAGGTGAGGATCATGTTGATGATCGAGCCACCACTTATGCCCATCAGCGAGGCGCAGAGCCCGACGATGAAACCGTAGCCGATCATGCCGCCACGGCGGGGCAGATGATCGACAACGCGCCGGCTCTCACGGCCCAGCAACAGCTTGGTCGCAATGACGCTTGCAATCATCACGAAGGCGAGCTTGAGCACCGCGCCCGGCGCAAATGCGGCAACCGCCGACCCGACTGCGACGCCGGCAATGGCGGGGATCGCCCAAGCTCGCACGATCTCCATGAGGACAGCACCCCGCGCCCGGTGCGCGCGAAACGACGACAAGTTCGTGGGCACGATGATCGCGATGGATGTCCCGACGCAAACCTGGAACCGCACCGCATCGGAAACGCCTAGCGCGCCAAACACTTCGTAGAGGACCGGTACGATAAGTGCCCCACCGCCAATGCCGAAAAGCCCTGCGAGAATTCCCGTCACCACGCCGCCGACAAGGATCAATCCCACGAGCAGAACGATTTCACCAAACGGCACACTCGGTAGCATGTGCCGCTCAGGCCGCGCTGGACTGCGCGAACGGCGCCTCGCTAGCGCGCAGCAGACCAAGTGCGGCGCGCAGCGTTGCAATCCCCGCCCCCGGCTTGATCGCCTCGGTCGCGAGGTAGCGCCGAAATGCTCGCGCGCCAGGCACACCTCGAAACAATCCAAGCACGTGCCGCGTGATCGCGTTGAGACGCGTGCCGCGCGTAAGCTCGCGCTCGATGTAGGGGATCAGCGCCTGCGCCACGGCTTGCGGAGAGACAAATTGGGCAGGCACCCCGAAAAGAAACGGATCCACATCGAGCAGCCGCCAGGGCTCCTGGTAGGCGGCCCGCCCCATCATCACCCCGTCGACCCGCGCAAGGTATGAGGCCGACCGAGCAAGGTCTGTGACCCCGCCATTGAGCACAATCGCGAGGCGCGGATGTGCGGCTTTGAGCCGGTAGACGCGCTCGTAATCGAGCGGCGGGATTTCCCGGTTCTCGCGCGGGGATAGACCGGAGAGCCAAGCCTTGCGGGCATGGACGATCAGCGCATCGACGCTCGCTTCCTGCAC
>CATPCO010000607.1 GCA_955652925.1 uncultured Xanthobacteraceae bacterium
CCGACCGAGATGGTTCGCAGGTTCTGGGAGGAGGTCACGCTCCCCGGCTACAACAAGATCATCTGCGAGATCAGGCCGGACAATGCGACCGACAATATGCGGCTCGCGAGCCGGTTTTTCCGCGACAAGGGCGTGCAGTCGCGACCCACTCAGGTGCACGGGATCGACATTGTCACGGACAAGCCGCACGTCTTTGCCGAGCGCACCGAAGCGGACGAACTCGACAAGATCCTCAAGCCCGGCATGATCATCATGGCCGAGCCCAATCCGATTACGGCGGATGGGATGTTTGGCATCTTCCTCGGCCACACCTTCATCGTCACCCCCGACGGCCGCGAATGCGTGGACAGGTTCCCGCTGGAAATCGCCGTCGCGCCTTGCTGAAGAACCACAGCGCCAGCGAGCGCGAGCTTGTAGGGTAACAATGAAACGGTGGAGTGCTAGCATGGTATGGGTTAATGCGCTGCGTGGCGTCGCGACCACTGCACTGCTGGTGACAGCGATTGCAGCGAGCGACGCGCAGCAATGGCCTACGCGACCGATCAGGGTAGTCAGTCCGTTTCCCGCGGGAAGCGCTTCCGATGTCACGAGTCGCGTCGTGGTTGACCAGATGTCTCACTTGCTCGGCCGCGCCATGGTGATCGAGAATCGGCCCGGAGCTGGAGGCAGGCTCGGATTTGGCGAAGTCGCCAGGGCCGAACCTGACGGATACACGCTGGTGACCAGCTCATCCTCCATGGCCTCCGGCCTCGTTCTGCACAAGAGCCTTCCCTATCATCCTGTGCACGATTTCATTCCCGTAGCGCTCTTCGGCATTCAGCCCAATGTGCTTGTTGCCTCTACTCAGAGCGGGTTCAAGACGATTGCCGACCTGGTATCAGCCGCGAAGGCAAAACCCGAAACCTTGACCTTTGCGTCGGCTGGTATCGGCTCCACATCGCATATGGCTGCCGAGCGATTTCGCCTCGCCGCGAACATCGAGGTCCGGCATGTTCCATTTCGCCAAGGCGGGCTCACCGAAGTGATGGCAGGACGAATCGACTACTATTTCCTGCCCCTAGCCGCGGCCGTCTCGGCGATTGCCACTGGAAAGCTTGCCGTGCTTGCCGTGAGCGCGCGAAGGCGCGCCGCATTGTTGCCGAGCGTGCCGACGCTTGCGGAAGCGGGCTACCCAAATGCGGAGTCCTCCTTTTGGGTCGGATTGTCGGCGCCGGCGAAGACGCCACAGGAGATCGTTGATCGCCTCCATGGCCTGGTTGAAGAGGCTCTGCAAACTCCGGCGGTGAAGGAAAACCTGGAGAGGGTTGGCGTCGAGCCAGAGCTCATGAGCGTGGCGCAATTCGGCAAGTTCTTTAACGAGGATCTCGCAGCGACTGTGCAGCTCGCGAGCGACGCCCACATCGAGCCCTCTGATTAAGCTCGTCGAATCATTCCGGCTTGGCGCCTGAGAACTTGACGACCTTGCCCCATTTCTCGATTTCTTCCCCGACCAGCCTTTCAAAATCGGTGGGCGAACCCGGGATTGCGGTGCTGGCTAAATCGGCGAACCGCGTCATTATCTTCGGATCAGCGAGACCCGCGTTGATCTCGTTGTTAAGCTTGTCGACGATTTCGCGCGGCGTATTCTTCGGCGCGGCGATGCCATACCAGGCGGTTGCCTCATAACCCGACAGGAACTCGCCTACTGTTGGCAGATCCGGGAGTACTTCCGAGCGCGTCGCGCTGGTGACCGCCAGCGCGCGCAGCGCACCGGATCGGATATGTTGAATCGAGCTCGTCAAAATATCGAACATGACGTGTACTTGACCGCTGATCATGTCGGTGAGCGCAGGTGCCGAGCCGCGATAAGGCACGTGAACGAGACTGACGCCGGCCATCATCTTGAAGAGCTCGCCGGCAATATGGACCGAGGTTCCTATACCGCCAGACGCCATGTTGATCTTGCCCGGATTAGCCTTGGCATAGGCGATGAACTCAGGAACGGTTTTGGCTGGGATCGATGGGTTTATCTCCATAACGAACGGGACGCGGATGATACCGGCGACCGGCGTAATGTCGCTCATGAAATTGAAGCTGAGGTGTTCATAGAACGTTGCGTTGACGGCATTGGTCGAAGTGACGAGCAGAAGCGTGTAACCGTCGGGAGGTGCCCGCAAGGCCGCCTCGCTCGCGATATTGCTGGCCGCTCCAGGCCGGTTCTCGACTACGAAGTCCTGCCCAAGGCGCTCCGACAGCCATTGAGCGATAAGCCGTGCAGTAATGTCGCTCGGTCCCCCAGCGGGGAACCCGACGATGATGCGCACGGGACGCGTCGGGTAGGTTTGCGCCCGCGCGCTCCGCGAGATGGCAGCGAAAGCGACGGCACCTGTTGCCAGCTCCAGAACTTGACGGCGCGACAGTATCATCGTCTCCCCCATCTCGTTTGAGAAAGCTTGGTTGGATTTTCTCTGGCTGGTAGTCTAACCACCCCGATAGATGCCCGCCGTGCGACGTGTCATCGCAGCGTCGAAACGCCTATTGATATTGCTAATAATCAGCTCGCACCGGTGGAAGCCTGCCATGCCACGAGCCCAGAAACGCTGGCTACCTGCTGGAGGAAGTGCCATGAGTATTGTACGCGCGCTCGCCGCTTCGATGATCTCCGCATGTATTTTGACAAGTGGAGCTTCGGCGCAGACCTATCCCGATCGACCAATTACCCTGATAGTCGCGTTCCCACCCGGCGGAGCGGATGATACCATCGCGCGCACTCTTCACGATCCCTTGCAGAAAGCGCTGGGCCAGCCGATCGTAATCGAAAACATCGGAGGCGCGGGCGGCATGATCGCCGCCGCCAAGGCCGCGCGTGCCGCACCCGACGGCTACACCATCCTGCTGCATCAGGACGCGCTGGCGGCGGGCATGACGCTCTATCCAAATCGCACGTTCGACGCCGAAAAGGATTTCGTCGCCATCGGACTCATCAATATGGCTGCCACGACGCTGGCGGCGCGTCCGACGCTGCCGCCGAACAATTTCGACGAATTCCTGAGCTGGATGAAACAGCCAGAACAGAACATCAAGTTCGGGCACCCTGGCGTCGGCTCATTCGGCCATTTGGCCGATGTGCTGATCGTGCAGGAGCTCGGCATCAAGGTTACGCAGGTGCCCTATCGTGGTGCCGGTCCGGCGTTGGTCGATCTGTTGGCAGGCCAGGTGGATCTCGGCCCGATATCGGCCGTAGTCGCAGGGCCTCTGGTCAGGAGTGGTAAGCTGAAAGCCTATGCTGTCATTGGCAGGTATCGCTTCGCCGGCTTGCCGGAGCTCAAGACCATGGGCGAGCTCGGCTACAAGAAACTCGACATCGATTTCTGGCACATGCTGCTGGCGCCGGCCGGCACGCCGCGTCCGATCATCGACAAGCTCAACGGCGCGCTGCGTGCTGCACTCGCCGACCCCAAGGCGCAACAGACCTTTGCCGAGGGCGGCATGGACCCATACCCGCCGGACGAGCTGACGTCCGAGGCCGCGAGTGCATTGCTCAAGCGCGAGATCAAGCTTTGGGGTGACGTGATCCGCGCCAACAATATCGCGGCACAGTAGATACAGACTGTATGGTGCAAGTGATGCTCTTTGACGCAAAGGTATTAGAAATGGTTCGAAAGGCTGTTGCTGAAGGGCGATACGATTTGTTGTACGTTATGGTTCCCGCAGATGATGGCGGGCAGACTTATGAGATGAAATGCCAGATTTGCGGTGAACTCGGCAACATATTGGCCAGCAAGTTTAGCCACTCCGAAGGTTGTCCTGTCGACACCGAGGAGCAACTTTCGTCGCAGCGCGCAGGGAAATGACGTCTCAGTATGTTGCCGCTAGATATTCGACGATCTTCCTGGCATCACCCTCGTGAATGGGTGCGCCGTAGACTTTGATCATTTTCGTCACCTCCGCTTGCCAGAAATCCTTCTTGAAATTCGGTCCTCGCGGCTGCGTTAGGATATAGTCAACCGAGTGGCAAGCCATGCAGTTGTTCTGAACCACTTCAACATTGGGTCCGGATTTGAGCGCTGCCGTTTCGTCTGGCAGATCGTAGGACACAGGCTTGGCGGTGACCGTGAGGAAACCCAAGCCGGCAACGCTTGCACCCAGGGAAACGATGGCCGTTAGGGTAAAAAAAGATGATCGTGTCATGCTATTCCCCTAGACCGCTGTGACGCGGACGGTTTCGACGACGTTTCGCATGTACCCCGCCGGATTCCACAGAGCCTCGGTGGGTTGCGATTGCCCGATCTGGTTTACGGCTCGGACCTTGAGCTCATGATTTCCAGCTGCAAGCTGCACCGTGATCTGCCATTCGCGGAAGGAGTATTTGCCCAAGTCCTGGCCAAGTTTCGCTCCCGCCCACATTTTTCCACCATCGGTGGAGACTGCAACC
Source organism: uncultured Xanthobacteraceae bacterium (assembly GCA_955652925.1). Classification (GTDB taxonomy): domain Bacteria; phylum Pseudomonadota; class Alphaproteobacteria; order Rhizobiales; family Xanthobacteraceae; genus VAZQ01. The sequence continues at coordinate 4,415 of CATPCO010000607.1, forward strand.
TCGGCGATGCCGTATCCGCCGTCGAATGCAATGCCTTTAAGAAGCGTTTCCCCGCGGGCCTTTACCTTCGCGCCGTCCTGGACATTGGTGATGAACGACCGCACATTCAGCCGATTGATCGGTATTGTTGCTTTCGGCGGCGTGCCCGGCGCTACGCAAGCGCACGTGCTGTCCGGAATTCGATAGGCCGTCTTCATCCAGAAGCCATCGAAGGCGTTGTCGATCACCGTGATTTCGTTCAGGTGTTTGACCCAGTAGGTTCCGTAATAGCCAGGCACAATAAGACGCAGCGGAAAGCCGTTGAGTAGAGGCAGATCCTGCCCGTTCATGGCGTATGCAAGCATGACCTCGCCATCGCCAGCATGATCGATATCGAGCGCCTTCACAAAGTCCGGTGTCTGGTCGCTGACAGGTCCATCGAGACCATTGAAGGTGACCTGACGAGCGCCCTGTTGGACGCCGACTTTGTCGAGAATGACTTTAAGCGGCACGCCCTTCCAGCGTGCATTGCCCATCGCACCATTGCCCAACTGCCCGCCGGCGACGCGCGGATTGAAAAATCCGCGACTATTGCCTGAGCACTGATTAACCGCCACGAGCTCGACAGCGTCGAGCCGCTTGATCTCTTGTAGCGACAGCTTCATCGGCTTATCGACCTTACCGTTGATCTCAACGAAAAAGGTGTCGGGATCCACCGAAAGCGGCAAGACGGAGAGATGGTAGCGCACGAAGAAAGCATCGTTTGGCGTCAAGGTGCCTTCATTGAAGACCGAGAACGGCGTCTCAAGTTGCGGCGGCCGGCTGGTTAGCCCGATCATCGGGCGCTTCTGCGGATAGTTGACCAGCGGCCGCTCACCGTTCTCGAACGGCAACGTCACCGTGTCGAGCGCCAGCGCGTTGAGAGATTCGAGCCTTAGCCCGGAGCCAAGAGCGAAGATGCCGGCGCCCGCGCGTTTGATGAGATTTCGTCTGTCGAGCATGGAAAATCTCCTGAATAACGTTCGGGGATCGTCGCGTTAACGGCACCTCGCAGAGTGGTCGAAATTGACGAATATCATTACAGCGAGCAGGCCCTATAAGAAATACGGTCTCTAAGCTAAAGCGGATCGCAGCGAGGACCTAATTCGCAGCGCGCCGGGAGACCCACGGAATGTCTCCTCCTGGCACAGGGCTGCGGAGCCGGACTGTCCGCGATCAGGGAGAGTTTTGGAGGGTAACCGGACCGCCTTGGTACCGTAGGACAGCAAGCCGCACACTGCCACCGTTGACAGGCTTTCCGGCGGCCAATACCAATGCGATGACTTAAGACTGATAAAAAAGAATAGCTTTCTAGAGGAACGTCAGGAGGGGTCTTGGCACCGCTCCTACAGGTCAAGGACCTGCATACCGAGTTCCGGACTGGCGCCGGGGTCGTGCACGCCGTCGATGGTGTATCCTATGACGTCGAGCAAGGCGAAACAATCGCGATCGTCGGCGAGAGCGGGTCGGGCAAGTCCGTTAGCGCGCTGTCGATTCTACGCCTGATTCCGGATCCGCCGGGGCGAATCACGCGCGGCGAGGTTCTTTTCCTCGGCCGCGACCTCATGCAGCTCTCGGATGCGCGGATGCGCGAAGTTCGGGGCGGCGATATCGGTATGGTATTCCAAGAGCCGATGACGTCGTTGAATCCGGTTCTCACGATCGGGCGCCAGATCACCGAGACGCTTGAGCAGCACCGTCAGTCCGATCGTGCGGCTGCGCACAAGCGCGCCATAGAACTCCTCGGCCTGGTCGGAATTGCCGATCCTGCCCGCCGCCTGAAACAGTATCCACACCAGCTCTCCGGCGGCATGCGCCAGCGCGTCATGATCGCAATTGCGATAGCCTGTGATCCCAAGCTCATCATCGCGGACGAGCCGACGACCGCCCTCGACGTGACCATCCAGGCGCAGATACTGGAGCTGATGAACGGACTGACGCGCCGTCTCAACGTGGCGCTCATCATCATCACGCACAATCTCGGCGTGGTGGCACGCTACGCCAAGCGGGTCAACGTCATGTATGCGGGCCGCATCGTGGAGAGCGGCTCGGCGGCGGCGATCTACCATCGCCCGCGCCATCCCTACACAATTGCATTGTTGCGCTCGGTGCCACGGCTCGATCGGCCCCGGCAGGCGCGCCTCGACCCCGTGCAGGGCCAGCCGCCCGACCTCATGCGCCTCGACC
>CATPCO010000608.1 GCA_955652925.1 uncultured Xanthobacteraceae bacterium
ATTCCTTTCCAGCGATGCCAGGCCGATGGCTCGTCACGCGGCGTTTCGGCCGGCGGCGAGTTCCTTGACCGCTTCGGTGGTCACCGGCTTGCCGCCCATGCCCCACTCGCCGCTGGTTACTTCGGAGATCTTCACCCAGGTCACCCCGCCCATGTTCTCGCCTTCGATCGACACCATGGCATCGGTCAAGTTCTGGATGATCTGCCGCTTCTGCTCAGGGTTGAACACTTTTTCGATCAGGTGGACCTCGATCAATGGCATTGTCGTCCTCCTCTATGCTGACCTCGCCCATGCGAGGACGCTGGCGACACTATGCACTTCGCGGCCAGTCAAGACTTTCAGAAAGCCATGATTTAGTCTCCACATGCCCCTTAGACACTCGTGATATGTGCTTGGCCGACGCATGACCCTCAGCTTTGGTGATTATGAGATCGATGTCGAACGACGCGAGCTCAGGCGCGCCAAGACCCCGGTACATGTCGAGCCGCAAGTCTTCGACCTGCTGGTTTACCTGGTGCAGAACCGCGACCGCGTCGTCAGCTAGGACGATCTCATCGCCTCGGTCTGGGGCGGCCGGAGCGTTTCAGATTCGACCCTGACCAGCCGCATCAATGCAGCACGAAACGCGGTCGGCGACAGCGGCGCGGAGAAGAAGCTGATCCGCACCATCGCCCGCAAGGGTCTCCGCTTCGTCGGTGAGGTGCGCATGCAACCTACCGGCGCCGAACCGGCAGATGCCGGCGGTCTGCCGCCGGATCAGGCCCATGAGTGGTCGCGCGCGGCCTTGCCGCTGCCGGACCGGCCGGCGATTGCCGTGCTTCCCTTCGTCAACATGAGCGGGGATTCGGAGCAGGACTATTTTTCCGATGGCATTAGCGAGGACATCATCACGGCGCTGTCCAAGCTGCGTTGGTTCTTCGTGATCGCGCGCAATTCGTCCTTCATCTACAAGGGCAAGGCCGTCCATATGAAGCAGATCGCCGAAGAGCTCGGCGTCGGCTACGTGGTAGAGGGCAGCGTGCGTAAGGGCGGCGACCGCGTACGCATCACCGCCCAGCTCAACGACGTGGCCACCGGCAGCCACATCTGGGCGGAGCGCTATGACCGCAGCCTCGCCGACGTGTTCGCCGTGCAGGACGAGATCACCGAGGCGATCGTCGCTGCGATCGAGCCGCAACTCTATGCCGCGGAAAATTTTCGCGCCAAGCGCAAACCGCCGGAGAGCATGGACGCATGGGATCTGGTGATGCGGGCGCTGTCGCACTATTGGCGAGTGACGCGACAGGATAATGTGGTCGCGCAGGCGCTGCTCGAGAAGGCGATCGCCATCGATCCGAGCTACGGTCAAGCGCACGGCGTGCTCGCCACGAGCCATACGTTCGGCGCCCACATGGGTTGGGAAGACGTGGCCGCTGCAACGGCAGTCGCCGAGCGTGCGGCGCTGGCGGCGATCCTGGCCGACAGCGAGGACCCCTGGGCGCACCAGGCGTTGGGCAGCGTCTATCTGTTCAAGCGGTGCTTTGACGACTCACTGGCGGAATTCGAGTTGGCGCTCAGGCTCAACCCGAACTTCTCTCTCGCCCAGGGTTATTACGGCTTGGCGCTGTCCTATAGCGGGCGCTGGGAAGAGGCCGACGCGGCTGCACGCCGTGCATTGCGGCTCAGTCCACGCGACCCGTTTTCGGCGGTCTACTACGGGATCGCCGCTTATGCACAGTTCAGCGGGCGCAACTACGACGAGGCGATACGGCTTTCGCGCGAAGGAATCCGACAACGCAGCGATTTCGTCGGCGCCCACCGCGTGCTAACGGCCGCCGCCGGCATGGCCGGCCAGACTGATATCGCCGGTGTCGCATTGCAGGAGCTTCGCCGCGCCCAGCCCAACATTTCGCTTGCCTGGATCGCAGGGCAAATGCCGATCAAACTGGACGCCGAGCGGGAGCACTATTTGGAAGGCTTCCGTCGCGCGGGCTTGGACTAGCTTTGGCAAAAAAATGGTTCGCAAACTCGATTGTTTTCAAAGCATCAATCTTGACTGGAAATGACCGATAGGATCGAAGAACGACGCAATCCATAACCGATCGTTCAGCGGCGGCCCGTAGCCTTCGAACAGGCGCGTTTTGAAGCCCGTTCAGGACGGAGGTGCGACTTTTCTTAAAATGCGCGCTCAGCATATCGTCTGGAACGGTCAATCCGGCTGGCGGACCAAGGGGGAAGTCGGCGACCCCTCGCTTGTGCTCTACTTCGGCACGCGCGAGGCGCTTGCCTGCGGCCGCAGGTACCAAGAGCTGCGCGCCATGTTTCCGGCTGCCCATGTGCTGGGCTGCAGCACCGGTGGGCAGATCAACAACAACGACATCGGCGACGACGAAATAGTCGCTGCAGCGGTAAGCTTCGAAGCGACGAAGTTGCGGCTGTGCCGGCAGGAGATCTGCGACGCACACCGCTCCGGGGACTTCGGCGAGGCGCTCGGGCGGGCGCTCCATGCCGACGACCTCGCGGGCGTGTTCG
>CATPCO010000609.1 GCA_955652925.1 uncultured Xanthobacteraceae bacterium
ATTTGGTGTAGAGCTCGGTGCCGAAGGTGGCCATCATCGCCATCTGCGGCTCGCCCTCGAAAATCTTCTTCATGGAAATGAAGGCCATGAAGGCGCCGCAGGTGGTGTGCGGCACATGCACAGCGCGCACATTGGGGAGGTTGCGCCGTAGCGCGTTGAGAATCTCGCCCTCCCGCGTGATGCAGGACACAAGGATATGATCGCGCGACATGCCTGACGTTACACTGTGCAGCATAGCGTCGCGCCGCATGCGGATGCGATGAGCGACAAACACGTTCTGGGTGCTGCGGTATGAGGCATAGCCGGTGAATTCGCCGAATGGCCCTTCCGGCTCATGGACATTGGCGAGAATCTCGCCTTCGATGATGATCTCGGCGCCGGCCGGCACTTCGAGATCGGCCACCCCGCAGCGGGCGAGCCGATAGGGTTCCCCGAACAGACCGCCAATGATCTCGTATTTTCTCACCTGCGGCGGATAGGCGTAAACCATGGACCCCATGTAATGCAGCGGGTGGGTGCCAAGCGTCACCACCGCCGGCAGCGATTCCCCCTTCTGCTCGGCTCGGCGGTGATATTCGAACAGGCGGCGGCGCGAATGCAGCGAGACGCCCAGGCGGTTTCTCCCTTTCACCATCAGACGATGGAAGCCTGTAGTATCGACGCCGGTTACGGGATCGCGCGCCACGATTTGGCCGGCGGTGATGTAAGGCGCCGCATCAACGGCGAACTGCAGCGGGATCGGCAATTTTGTGAGATCGACGTCCTCGCCCTCGATCACGACATCGTCCCACGCGCCGCGGGCGACGGTTTCGCAGGCAATGTAGTTCTGGCAGCGCTCCCGAAACGCCGTGGGCAGATTTGTGGGGGCCACCCCGAGGCAGGCGGCCAAGAGCTGGCGATTGGCCGCGATGTTGGTCACGAGCGGCATGCCCTGGCCGCCCACATTCTCGAAGACGACAACCGGACTTTTTCCGGCCTGCTCCAGCTCGAACACAAGCGCCGTTGGCTCGAAGCGCAGATCAATGGGCGCGCGAATGCGCAGCAGCTCGTCGGGAAACTCGGTTTCCACCAGGTGCAGGAAGCCGCGCAGGCTTTGCCGGTCGATGTCGATGTTCCGCTGCACGGATCAGTCCCTTCCTGCGTACGAGAAGATATTGGGGGCTCTGGCAGAAAATGCCGTTCGATCACCCTATTTTGCAAGAGCATGGCCGGAGCCCCGGCCTGCGACTTGCGCGGTCAGGGAAGCGGACAGCGAGGTAGCGGCGTTGACTGAGAAGCGATGATTCGTGATTCTCTGGCGCGGGACGACGACTGCCGAGAGATTGCCATGAGGATCGACCGGTCCATCTTTATGCGCACAATGTTCTGCGCCGGCCTGATTTGCAGCTCGATGAATGCGGCGAGCGCGGTCCAGCTCGTCACAGAGCAGGAAGCCGGTTATCCGGATGATCCGTATGGGGAGACCCGCGGCAGCCCGACAGCGGGACCGGAGGTGGAGGTTGTTTCGCCCTCGCTTGCGGGGCTGATCAAGTCGCCGTTCAATCTGAAAATCAGATTCAAGGCGCATGGCGGTGCGCAGGTCGACCGCGATTCGATTGCTATCACCTACCGCAAAGTTCCGGCGATCGATATCACCCAACGCATTGGTCCCTACATTCGCGCTGACGGCATTGACATGAACGATGCCGAGCTGCCCGCAGGAGCACACGGATTTCGCATCGATGTAAGAGACAGCCGAGGACGATGGGCCGCGCCGTTTTTGTTCAAGATCCGGGTGGCAAAATAGCCCATGCCGAAAGTCGCCATCTCGTACCGCCGCAGCGATTCCACGATTGCCAGTCGGATATTCCGCCGCCTAGTCGATCGCTACGGCAAGGAATCCGTTTTTATTGACGTAAACGATGTTCCGGCGGGTGCCGCTTTTCCGCAATATGTCGACACGGTCTTGTCGAAGACCCAGGTGCTCCTGGTCCTCATAGGTTCGAACTGGCTTCGGAAAGGCGCCGGCGGGCTGCAAGCACATCAGCATGGCTTAAGCCTTGCGCTCCAATACGTCGTTTTGCCCGCCTTCCTGATGCTGGTTGCCCACTACGTCATCGTCAACAGGCTTGATGTCGATACAATCTATTTGCGCATTGCCTCTTTCATCATTCCGATCCCGTTCGGCGCCGTCTTTTTCTGGCAGACGCGCCTCAATCCGATTGCGGCACTTGCCGCAGCTGCCATTCTTGGGGTCATTGCCGACGCTGGAATGACCGTCTCGACCGCCATTCGCTATGGCCAGCCGATCATGCCTTCCGGTACGCTCGAATGGCTGGAAAATGCTGAATACGTGGTGGCCATTGCGCTCGGGTTTGTCGCTGGAAATACATTTGCGCGGCTGCCGGGAGTATCGTCCTGGTTCCCCGAACGCGAGGATTGGGTGATCGCCGAGGTCGAAGCCGGGTTAAAAAACGGGATCCCGCTTCTTCCGGTCCTGGTAGAACGCGCAACCATGCCGGCGCGCAGAGAGCTTCCCAACAAGATTGCCGACTTCAGCTACCGCAGTGCCATAGCAGTGGACAGCGGCTGGGAGTTCGATAAGGACATGGACAAAGTCATCGCCGGAATCGACAAGATCCTGGGCGAACCGCAGGCAGGCACCAAAATCGGACCTGAAGAATTGTCGAAGCAGTCCGGCTGAACGGTGTGATCCGCAACGACGCCCCGCCGCGTGTATCGGCGCGCGCACCTGCCCCTCGCAGGTTTCCAGCTCCCCAATGACTGCTTCGCGTGAAAATGACTGCTTCGCGTGAAAATCTCGGACGCCTGCTTGGCTTCATCGGCATGTGCATGTTTGCCGGCACGCTGCCTGCGACGCGGCTTGCGCTTCTGGGGCTCGACCCGTTGTTTCTGACGGCGGCGCGTGGCGCCATTGCAGGAAGCGCGGCACTCGCGGTTTTACTCCTCAGTGGCCGCAAACCGCCGCCGCGCTGGCTCTGGGGCGAGATTTGCGGAACGGCGTTTTGCACTGCGCTCGCTTACCCGCTGCTCGCTGCCTTTGCGATGACGAGCGTGCCGGCTGCGCATGGTGGGGTCGTGCTCGGCATTCTGCCGCTCGCGACTGCCGCGGCGGCGGCGCTGATTGCCCACGAGCGGCCGAGCCGCGGCTTCTGGCTGGCCAGCGCTGCCGGGGCAGCACTCGTCCTGATATTCACGCTTCGGCAAGGCGCAGGGATGGGAGTTTCGGTTGGCGATCTTTTCCTGCTTGGTACCATCGCGGCGGGCGCAATCGGCTACACCATGTCGGCTCGGCTCACGGGGATGATGCCGGGATGGGAAGTGATATCCTGGCAGGTCGTCATCCTGCTTCCATTTTTCGCCGCCGCTACTATTGCGCTCTGGCCGGCCGACATTGCGAGCGTACCGACGGCGTGCTGGGTCGGGCTCGGCTATGTCGGACTCGTAAGCCAGTATACCTCGTTCTTTGTTTTTAACGCGGCGATGGCGAGGGCTGGTATTGCTCGCACCAGCCAGATCATGCTGCTGCAGCCATTCGTGATCATTGCACTCGCTGTCGTGGTGAATGGCGAGCCAATTCAAGGCGAGACGGTTTTTTTCGCGGCCGCGGTCGTGGCCACCGTAGTGATCGGGCAGCGCATGCGCGTGTTGCGTCGCTAGATTGCTCTAATTCCGTGGCGCCCAGGGCACCACGATGCGCTCAATGAATGCCACGGCATAATAGAGGACGATACTCATCACAGTGAGCAGCACCAGCGCTCCGAACGCAAGCGGCGTGCGTGACTGCGACGTCGATACCAGAATGAGATACCCGAGCCCATTCTCCGATCCGACGAACTCTCCGATCACTGCCCCGATCACTGCGAAGGTGATGGCGATTTTGAGTCCCACAAAAATGTGCGGCATGGCGGTCGGAAACCGAATTTTGACGAAGGTCTGCAGTGAGCTCGCCGACAGCGAACGGATGAGATCCATCAGGGATGCCGGAACCGAGGTAAGCCCACTCGTCGTCGCGACGACAATGGGAAAGAAGCACACCAGGAATACCACCACGATCTTCGGCAGCGTACCGAACCCGATCCACAATGCGAGCAGCGGCGCGATGGCGACCTTGGGCATCGACTGCAATGCAAGCAGGATGGGATAAATCGTATTTTGCAGGAGCGGCGAATAGACTACGGCAACGGCCAGCGGAATGCTGATCGCGATGGCAAACCCGAAGCCCACCAAAGTTTCATAGAGCGTGACCACAGAATGTCCGATCAGCTCGGAATGCCATTCGATCATGGACTGCGCGATCAAGCTCGGCGCCGGTAACAGCCACGCGGGAATCTGGAATTGCCGGCTCAAGAGTTCCCACAGCAGGACCAGCGCGATCAGCGTCACCGTTGCTCCCAGGATTGCCCGCAGCGTGGATTCGCCCGGCTCCGTTGTCTCATCTTCCTCCTCGAACACGGTGGTCTGACTGGTCATGACCTGGCCGCTCCCTGGCTCTGGTAGATCACCGAACGAATCTGATCTGAGTACGCCTTGAACGTCTGCGTAAATTCCATATCGATGGTGCGCGGGCGTGCGAGATCGATCTCGACAATGCGTGCGATGCGGCCCGGCCGCGGCGTCATGGCGACCACCCGGTCGGCCAGCAGAATGGCCTCCGCGATGTTGTGCGTCACGAATATCACCGTCTTCTTATCCGCGCTCCAGATTCGCATCAGCTCAAAGCAAAGCTCTTCCCGCGTCATGGCATCAAGCGCCGCGAACGGTTCATCCATCAGCAGCACGGAGGGATTGTGAATAAGCGCCCGGCAGAGCGATACCCGCTGCTGCATGCCGCCCGACAATTCACGGGGGAAACGTTTCTCGAACCCGCCGAGCCCCACCAGGTTGATCAGCTCCATCGCGCGTGCGCGCGACGTGGCCTTGTTGAGTCCAAGAATCTCCGTTGGCAGGAGAACGTTATCAAGGACCGTGCGCCACTGCAGCAGCACGGGCTCCTGGAAGACAATCCCGACGTCGCGAGTTGGGCGCAAAAGCTGTGCGCCGTCGAAGAGCAGTTTGCCGCGTGTTGGCCGAGCGAGCGCAGCGATCAGCTTGAGGAGGGTCGACTTTCCGCAGCCCGAGGGTCCAACGAGCGTGACGAACTCGTTCTGCTCGATCGAGAGATTGACATTTTCGAGGGCCGTGATGCGCGCCTTGCGGTTGCCGTAAGCCTTGTACAGCCCCTCGATGTGGATCTTGCTCATAAACTATCCCGGACAAGGGGTGCGCTGCAGTTGCCCGGGACGGGACCAGGATCAGTTGACGAAGCCCGGTGCGTACAGGTCCTCCGCCGCCACCGGATATTTCAGCGTGTACGCGCCGCTCACGATGTCGAGTGTTTTCTTCACGCGGGCCGGATCGAGCACGCCAAGCGGCTCCCCGACGAGGGTACCGACAATTCTGGTCTCGGCGGTCGCGATGTCGGCATCGACCTCGCGGTGATGCTTGTTCGTGATCATGCCGGCTTCCTGCGGATTGGCAACCGCATCCTTGAGGCCGTGCATAGTCGCGGTCACGAAGCGTCGAACAAGGTCCGGCTTCGATTTGATCAGTTCGTCACTGGCGATGATGCCGTTGCCGTAGAGATCGAGTCCCGCATCGGCATAGGAG
>CATPCO010000610.1 GCA_955652925.1 uncultured Xanthobacteraceae bacterium
GCCGCAACCCGGCCTTCATCTCCCCGACGATTCGGGTCTTTTGAACTCGCTTCGGGAATAATGTGCGGTGGATGTCCTCGAAGCTGTAACGTCCGGCCCGCGACACGACGATTTTTTACCCTCGTGACGCAGCTCTAACAGTTGGTCGCTGGTCATAAGCTCGAGAGTTCAGAGTCCTTGTGGATTGCCCTTGACGATCTCGTAGCGGGAACCTGTGCCGCTTTTATCCGTGAAAGTGACCGTGTTGCCCATGACGTCCAGCCGGTAACATTCCATCTCCTTTTCGTCGGCGTAGCGAAAGCAGATTGTTTCGCCCACGAGCGCCCATTGTCCAGTCGATATTTCGTTGCCGCGCATCGATTTAGCGGTTCCGTCCGCAGCGTAATATTCCACCAGTGTCTCGCCGTCTTCCTTGCCGGTGATCGAGTTGCCCACCAGCTGATTCCAGGCTGCAACGCCGGAAAGCTTTTGAGGAGCATCCTGAGCCGAAGCACCGCCGGCCAGTCCTCCCAGGCAAGCGACCGAGACGGAAAGTGCTACGCCCATTGCAATCCGATGCATTCGCATTTCGATCTCCCTACGGTGGGCGGATAAGCAAGCAACCCTTTTCAGGAGTCAAGGACCCGGTCCTAGTCCTAACGCATTGGCGGTAATCAGATGTCTACGGCTGACGTCCTGCAGACCCTCACTACCACCCATGGGCTGACGGTGCTGCTTCAGGTGGTGATGATTGACCTCGTGCTGGCGGGGGATAATGCGATCGTCATCGGGCTTGCCGCCTCCGGACTCGAAGCAAAACTGCGCGGGCGAGCGATCCTGATCGGGATTGTCGCCGCGACGGCGCTGCGGATCGCGTTTGCGGCCTTCACCATCGAGCTTTTGGAAATCGTCGGGCTGTTGCTCGCAGGCGGTGTCCTCCTGTTGTGGGTATGCTGGAAGATGTGGCGCGAGCTTCGCAACTCCCGACACGTTACATCGGCGGAGGTTGCGAGCGGCGGTACTCTCGCGCCCAAAACGCTGTGGAAGGCGGCTTGGCAGATCATCGTCGCCGACGTGTCAATGTCGCTCGACAATGTGCTCGCGGTCGCGGGCGCCGCGCGCGAGCACCCTGCAGCACTCGTCTTCGGATTAGCCCTCTCGATCGTGATGATGGGTGTTGCCGCGAGCCTGATCGCCCGGCTGCTCGAACGGCACCGCTGGATTACCTATATCGGCCTTGCAGTCATTCTTTATGTCGCGGGCGATATGATCTATCGCGGCTTTCTCGAGGTCCGTCCCTATCTGCCGTCGCCGTGAGTGGAAGCTGCGACCACCGACCGAAGCTCCTGATCCGCTTCAGGACCGTCCCGATCACGCGGAGCGTTTGCTCTTTACAGCAATAACGCGCGCCACCCGCGGCCGTTGACAGCTTGAGGCACGTCGTTAGCATGCAAACGAGCACGTTCTATGACGGGGAGAGTCATGACAATTCGCGTCGTCATCTCGGCAGCTTGCGTGTTGGCCTGCGCCACCACGGTCTTACATGCACAATCCGAGCCGCCATCCATTACGATCGGCGTGCTCAACGACATGGCCGGCAATTTCTCCGACCAGAGCGGTCCGGGCTCGCTGGCTGCTGCCAGAATGGCCATCGATGAGCTGGGCGGCACGGTACTGGGCAAGCCAGTCAAGGCGATCGGCGGCGACCATCAGAACAAACCGGACATCGCCGCCACGATCGCGCGTCGTTGGTACGACAACGAGGATGTCCAGCTGATTGTCGACATGCCGAACTCCGGCACCGCGCTTGCGGTGCAGGAGGTCGCTCGCACGCTCAAGAAGATCAACATCACCAGCACCGCCGGCTCGCTTGCTCTGACCGGCAAGAGCTGCGCGCCCACATCCTTCCATTGGATGTGGGACACTTATTCCAATTCCTACGGTCTGGTGAAGGCGTTGAGCAAGAAGAAACTCGACAGCTGGTTTTTTATCACAGCCGACTACGCATTTGGTCATGCACTGGAAGCGGATTTCCGCAAGGCCATCGACCAGATGGGCGGCAAGACGCTGGGTTCGGTCAAGCATCCGGTCGGAATGCAGGATTTCAGCTCTCTTATCCTGGCTGCCCAAGCCTCCAAGGCAAGAGGTGTCGTGGTTGCAAGCGGCGGAAACGACATCGTCAATACGCTGAAGTCCGCCAACGAGTTCGGCCTGCAGAAGGCTGGGATCAGCTTCGTCGCACCAGCGACGTTCCTTACCGATGTGAAGAGCATGGGGTTAGATATCGCACAGGGCTTGGTCTACATCACCGGCTTCACCTGGAATTACGACGACACCAGCCGCGCCTTCGCGCAGAAATTCTTCAATCGACACAACGCCATGCCGACGATGGGCCAAGCCGGCGTGTATTCCGCCACGCGTCACTATCTGCGCGCCCTCGAAGCCGCCAAAACGGTTGATACAAATACGGTCGCCGAAAGGATGCGCGAGATGCCTGTCAGTGATGCGGTTATCCGCAACGGCAGGATCAGGGAGGACGGCCGGCTTGTGCACGACATGTATTTGGTCGAAGTTCGCCGGCCCGGCGAGGCCAAGGACCCATGGGATCTGGAGAAGGTGCAGGAGACGCTGGCTGGCAACGACGTGTTCCGTCCGCTCAGCGAGTCGGACTGCCCATTGGTCAAGAAATGATTTCGCGTTCGGAACGGCACCAAGCCGTTCCGCAGCCGGATCGGGAACCCGGAATGGCCGGTCCGGATTCGGACGGGCAGGGAATCGGCGCGAGGATCTTGCGCAAGGAGGATGCCCGATTCCTGCGCGGCGCTGCGTGCTACGTCGGCGACATCGCGCTGCCCGGCCTGCGCGAGGTTGCGTTCCTTCGCAGCCCTCTCGCCCACGCGCGCATTCGTTCCATCCGCAAGCCGCCTGGTGCAGAGGCGTCGGTCTTTGTTCGCGAAGACCTCGATATCCGGTCGGTTCGGGCAAACCTCGGTCTACCCGGCTTCAAGCCTTCCGATTATCCGCCGCTGGCGCAGGGCAAGGTACGCTTCGTTGGTGAAGCCGTCGCCATGTGCGTGGCGGCTACGCGCGCCCAGGGGGAAGATCTTGCCGAACGCATAGAGCTCGATCTCGAAGAGCTCCCGGCCGTCATCGATGCGATTGCGGCGCGTGATGCGCCGCCCGCATTGGTGCACGAGGGATGGAAGGACAATTTGTTCTTGCAGACGGTGTTTGACAAGGGAATTGCCGAGATCGCTGCCACTGCGCCGGTGGTGGTGCGGCGTAAATACCGCATGGCGCGCCAGGCGATGAATCCGCTCGAAGGCAAGGCCGTTCTGGCGCACTGGGAGGAGCGGAGCGGCCACCTCGTGATCTATACCTCGACGCAGGTACCGCACATGATCCGTACTGCGATCGCCGAGCATCTCGGCATCGAGCAACGCAGCGTGCGCGTGATCGCGCCCGACGTGGGTGGCGGGTTTGGCTACAAATGCGTGCTGCAGTCGGAAGAGCTATGCGTCGCTTGGCTCGCGCTGAAGTTCAAGAAGCCGTTCCGCTGGGTCGAGGATCGCCGCGAGCATTTGATCTCCGGCGCCAACTGCCGCGAACATCACTACGTCGTCACTGCCTATGCGGACGAGCGCGGCAAGCTGCTGGGGGTCGATGCCGATATCACCGTAGACGCCGGCGCGTATTCGGCTTGGCCGTTCACCTCATGCCTCGAGGGCACCATGGCCGGGCGGCACCTGCCTGGGCCCTATGCATTACTGGGCTATCGTGCCCGTACCTCCAGCGTTGCCACCAACAAGCCGCCGATCGTTCCTTATCGCGGCGTCGCCCGCACAGGCATCTGTTTTGCAATCGAGCTGACTATCGATGCGGTTGCGCGAGCGGTCGGGCGGGAACCCTGCGATGTGAGGCATGACAATCTGGTGCCCGGCACCGCCATGCCGTTCCTCACCGTGACCGGCAACTTCTACGACAGCGGCGACTATCGCAGGAGTCTCGACATCGCGCGCGAGCACGTGAACCTGCCGGCGATACGCGCCAGGCAGGCCGTGGCGGCCGGCGACTCGCTCATCGGCGTCGGTTTTGCGAACTATATCGAGATGAGCGCGCACGGGACGGCGTTGTTCAGCGCGGCAGGCTATCCGTTCACGCCCGGTCACGAGCAGGCAGCAGTCCGGTTCACTCCGGATGGCGGGCTCGAAATCCGCGTGGGCGTGCATTCCCATGGCCAGGGAATGGAAACATCGCTCGCACAGATCGCCCACGAGGTGCTCGGAATTCCCGTTGCCAGGGTCGCCGTCGTGCATGGCGATACCGCGATCACACCCTATTCCACCGGAACCTATGCGTCTCGCTCGATCACGATGGCGGGCGGGGCGGTGGCACGTGCGTGCCAGGTACTGAAAGCGCGGCTTGCCACCATCGCGGCCCACCTTCTTCAATGCACGGCTGCGGATGTCACACTGCGTCTTGGGGTGTTCTATGGGCCGTCCGGCGACATCCCCGTTCGGGACGTCGCTATCACCTGGTACATGCATCCGCAACGCTTGCC
>CATPCO010000611.1 GCA_955652925.1 uncultured Xanthobacteraceae bacterium
AACATTCGATCGGTATCTAGCATGACTTGACGATCGCCGGGGAACGCGAGTGGTGAGTCATGAGTAGTGAGCCGGTGTCAAATCGTCTATTATTCACTGCTCAGTACTCGCTATTCACTGCTCATGTCTGATCAAACATCCAGAAGGATCGTCGTCATCGGGGGTGGCCCGGCGGGCGTTTTCGCGGCGCTTGAAGCCAAGCGCACCGATCCTGCCGCGCACGTGATCATCCTCACTGAGGAGGGTTGCGAACCTTACGAGAAGCCGCCGCTGTCAAAAGCGGTGCTCACCGGTAAGGCGCTCCCGGAGGATGCGCTCATCGCAGGCCCGGGCGGGGTCATCGCGCATAAGGTCGTGCTGGAACGGCATGCGTGCTGCACGGCGATTGACCGTGCGGCGCGCCAAGTGCGCACGGCATCCGGGCAACGCTACCGCTATGATGCTCTCGTGCTCGCGACGGGTAGCCTGATGCGCGAGCTGCCGCAATTCCCGATCGCCATGCCGCATGTGCACTATCTGCGCACGGCGGCCGACGCACGCGCGCTCAAGGCGTCCTTGCAGAGCGCCAAGCACCTTGTGCTCATCGGCGGCGGACTCATCGGCCTGGAAGTGGCTGCCTCGGCGCGCACAGTCGGTGTCAAGACGACGGTACTGGAGATTGCGCCGCGTATTCTCGCGCGTGTCTGCGACGAGAACACCGCCGCCTGCATCGCCCAAGCGCATTCCAAACATGGCGTGGAGATTCATACCGGCGTTACCATCAAGCACGTCGAGCCCACCGCTGCCGGCATCGATATCACCACCAAGGACGGCCATGCGTTGTCGGCGGATATCGTCGGAATCGGTTGCGGTGTAAAGCCGAACGTGGCGCTCGCCGCGGCGGCAGAGCTTGCGGTGGACGACGGCATCGTGGTGGACGAGCATTGCAGCACGTCCGATCCCAATATCCTTGCCGCCGGCGACGCGACGCGTTTCCCGGGACCGCATGGGCTCCTTCGGCTGGAGAACTGGCGGCACGCCCAGGACCATGGCGTGATCGCCGGCCGCAATGCAGCCGGCGCTCACGAGGCCTACCGTGCGGTGCCGTCCTTCTGGTCTGAGCAGTACGACCTTTACATTCAGGGCGTGGGCTGGCCGTCGCCGCAGCCCGACACGCATATCCATCGGCAAGCTACCGGCGGCGGACCGTTGATCTTTGGGATATCCAAAGGTGCCATGATTTGCGCTATGGGAATTAATCGGCAGCGCGATATCGCGACCGCGCGTCGCCTCATTGAACGCCAAATCCCAGTCGATAGCGCCGCCCTTGCCGATCCCAATCGCCCGCTCGCGGGAATGCTCAAAGCGACAGCGTGATGCCTATAGCGCCGCCTCGAGCACGGCGTCGCGCGCGTCGCGCACGCGGTAGTGATCTCCCTCACGTACGAGAGAAAGGCCGCGCTCATGAAACGCGGAGAGCGTGGAACGATGCCCGATCGAGACAATCGTTGTGCCCGGGAGCCGCTCGGCAAGGAGGCGGTAGAGCTCCGCTTCCGCCGGCTCGTCGAGCGAGGCCGTGGCCTCATCGAGAAAGAGGTAGTCGGGCGACTGCAGGATGGCGCGCGCGATTCCGAGGCGCTGTTGCTCGCCGAGCGACAGCATGCGGTTCCAGTGCGCCTCCTCATCCAGCCGTTCGGCGAGGGCGGGCAGACCAATTGCGCAGATAACTTGCCTCAATTGCTCGGTCGAAAACGTGCCCGGCTCGGCCGGATAAGTGACCGCAGCCCTCAGCGTATCCACTGGAAAATACGGCCGTTGCGGCAATGTCATTAAACGTGCTCCGCGCGGCACGTTGACGCTCCCCGCGCCGAACGGCCAGGTGCCGGCGATCGCCCGAAACAGCGTCGATTTGCCGGAACCGGACGGGCCCGTCACCAGCACGCTTTCGCCCTTCGATACCGCGATGTCGCGGGCGGCAACGAGAAGTCGGCCATGCGGCAGCTCGACGAGGAGATCGTCGATCGCAACACGCTGCGTGTCTTTCGGCACCACCTCGATGACCGGCTTCGTCTTGGCCGCAAGCTGCGCCTTCTCGACGTTGATGTTGAAACCATCAAGCCGCGCAATCACCGCTCGCCATTCCGCGAGCTGACGGTAGGCAGTGACGAAGAACGAAAGTGCGGTCTGCACGCTGTTGAATGCGGAAGCCGTCTGCATCAGCCCACCCAGCTGAACCGTGCCGGCGAAATATGCCGGGCTGATCACGATGAACGGAAACACCACTGAGGCCTGCGAATAACCTGCGGTCAGGAATGTCAGCCGCTTGGTCCGTTTCATGATCAGGAGCCAGTTCTCGACGATCCGGCCGAAGCGGCTGAGCAACCGCTCGCATTCCGCCGGTTCACCCGCGAGCAGCGCGATCTGTTCCGAGTTCTCGCGCACGCGGACAAGATTGAAGCGGAAATCGGCCTCGAAGCGCTGCTGGCGGAAATTCAGCGACACCAGCGGCCAGCCGATGAGATGGGTGAATGTGGTCCCCACCAGGGCGTAAAGGAGCGCTGCCCAAACCAGATAGCCGGGAATAACAAACGTCGTGCCGAAGAGCTGGAACGGGGCGCTTGCCGAGAGCGTCCACAGGATGGCCACGAACGAGGACAGAGTGACAATTGCGCTCAAGAGACCCACGCTCAGCGTGAGCGTGCGCTCAATGAAGAGATTGATGTCTTCGGCAATACGCTGGTCGGGATTGTCCGCTGCGTCACCCAGGAGCTGCATGCGATAGTGATTGGCTGCGGCAAGCCAATGGTCGAGGTAGTAGGCGGTCATCCAGCGCCGCCAGCGGATCTGAAGCCATTGATTGAGATAGAGTTGATAGACGGCAAGCATGATGTAGGCGGCGGCGAGCACGCAGAAGAACAGGAGCTCGTAAACGAAGGCATTCCAGTCGCGCTCCTGCAAAGCGGTGTAGAAGCGGTTGTTCCACTGGTTGAGCAGCACGTTGATTGTCACGATCGAGAGCTCGATGAGGATCACGGCGCCGAGCAGGATGCGGCCTGCGCGGCGGTCCTCTGAAAAGAAGTAAGGACGGGCGAGCCGCCAAATTGTCGCAAGCGACTTGATAAGCCGTTTCACCGGTTTTCTCCTTGTTCCAGGCGCTGCGTAAGCGCCTGTTGGCAGTGGCGCGCCCCCGGGGGGATCAGCCGTTGTGCGTCCTAGCACAGGACAAGTGCCCGGCTTCACTCACCCCCGCGTGAAGACGCGCGGTCTGCCCTGGTGCACGCAAGGCATTCGGGACCGCTTGTTTAACCCTACTCCCTGCGGCGGTTCGCCAGTTGGGTTGTTCCACTCAATTCACGGCTTGTCTGCGACGGCGTGAGCGCCTAAAGAAATCCTCGCCGGAGGAGGGACTTTTCCGGGAAATTTACGTGCCAACCGGCTCCGAGAAAGCCGCGCGGCGACCCGCTTACTCGCACCAAGGTGGCGATCAACGTCATCGCGGCCAAGGAGGTTACGCATGCCTAAAACGCCTGTATCGAAATCGCCATCTCGTTCGTCCACGCGCCGCACGTTCCTGCGTGGCGCCGCCCTTGCAAGCGCAGCGACCGTCTGCGCGCCCGCTGTGGTCAGCGCACAGGGACCGATGAGCATGCGCTGGCAGAGCACATGGCCCTCGAAGGACATATTCCACGAGTACGCGCTCGATTACGCCAAGAAGGTCAATGACATGACCGGCGGCGACCTCAAGATCGAGGTGCTGCCCGCGGGCGCCGTGGTTCCCGCTTTTCAGCTGCTCGATGCGGTCTCCAAGGGAACGCTCGACGGCGGCCACGGCGTGCTCGTCTATCATTACGGCAAGCAGACCGCGCTCGCGCTGTGGGGCTCTGGTCCGGGCTATGCGATGGACGCCAACATGCTGCTCGCCTGGCACAAATATGGCGGCGGCAAGGAGCTGCTGGAGAAGCTCTATGCCTCGATCGGCGCCAATGTCGTGTCGTTCCCCTACGCGCCGCTCTATACCCAGCCGCTCGGCTGGTTCAAGAAGCCGATCGCCGGGCCTGACGATTTCAAGGGCCTCAAATATCGCACCGTCGGCATCTCAATCGACCTCTTCACCGCCATGGGGGCTGCAGTCAACGCGCTGCCCGGCGGCGAGATTGTCTCGGCCATCGACCGTGGCCTGCTTGATGCGGCGGAGTTCAACAACGCAACCTCCGATCGCGCCCTCGGCTTCGCCGATGTGTCCAAGGTCTGCATGCTGCAGAGTTATCATCAGAATGCCGAGCAGCTTGAAATCACTTTCAACAAGACCAAATTCGACTCGCTGCCCGACAAGCTTAAGGCGATCATTGCCAATGCGGTCGAAGCAGGGTCGCAGGACATGATGTGGAAGGCAATCGACCGCAACTCGCAGGATTACATCCTCCTGCAAACGGTCGATAAGGTGAAGTTCTATAAGACCCCGGATTCCGTTCTCAAAAAACAGCTCGAACTGTACGACGAGATCGTCAAAAAATACGCCGCCACAAATCCACTGTTCAAGGAGATCGTCGAGTCGCAGCTGGCCTTTGCCAAGCGAGCGACGCAATGGGAGCAGGACTACGTCGTAAGCCGCCGGATGGCGTTCGAGCATTACTGGGGTCCGAAGGCTGCAAAGCCGATCTGACGGCACCGCGTCGCCGCGTGCCCGCGCGCCAAATCGCTCGTCGCCGGCATGGCGATGGCGGGCTCGGCGGGCGCGTCTTGGTGTGTGCGCAACAGATGGGTGGGCGCGCTTTAGCCCACCCTGCAATCCAAGCGATAGCGAATGAACGTCCAACGTTTTCTGCACGCCATTGACGGCATCAGCACCTGGGTAGGCAAGGCCGCCGCCTGGCTGATCATCGCGCTGATGACGGTGGTCTGCGTGGAGGTGTTCAAACGCTACATTCTCAACGCTCCGACTGCATGGATCTTCGACGCCGACAACATGTTGTACGGCACGCTGTTCATGCTGTGCGGCGCGTATACGCTCGCGCAAAACGCGCATGTCCGGGGCGATTTTCTTTACAGCTCGATGCGTCCTCGCATGCAAGCCGCGCTCGACGCCGCGCTCTATGTGATCTTCTTCTTTCCCGGAATCGCCGCGCTGATCTATGCCGGCTACGATTATGCTGCCATCTCCTGGCGAATTGCCGAGCATTCCAACGTCACTGCGAACGGCCCGCCGGTTTATCAGTTCAAGACCGTCATCCCGATCGCGGGGGCGCTGGTGATGCTCCAGGGCATCGCCGAAATGGTGCGCTGCGTGGTTTGCCTCAAGACCGGGCAATGGCCGAGCCGCCTGCATGATGTCGCCGAAATCGACGTGGTCGAGGAGCAGCTTGCGCACAGCGAATACGTGGACGAGGAATCCCGCAAGATCGCGATCGAGCACGCCCACGAGATCGATGAGGCGGCGCGCCAACGCGGCATGGGCGGGGAACTCGGCACATGAGCGATCCCGCCCTCGGTCTCACCATGCTCGCCCTCATCGTGGTGGTCATCATGATGGGGTTTCCCACCGCCTTTACGCTGATGGGGCTCGGCATCTTCTTCGGCTACATCGCGTTCTACGATCCCGCCCACACCTCGCTTGCCGACAATCGGGTGTTCGACCTGATGGTCCAACGCAGCTACGGCGCGATGACGAACGACGTGCTGATTTCGATCCCGCTGTTTGTCTTGATGGGCTACGTCATGGAGCGTGGCGCGCTGGTGGACAAGATGTTCTACAGCATCCAGCTCGCGTTCCGGCGCGTTCCGGCCTCGCTCGCGGTGGCGACGCTGATTGTCTGTACGTTCTGGGGCATCGCCAGCGGTCTTGTTGGCGCCGTGGTCGTGCTGATGGGGGTGATTGCGTTCAACCCCATGTTGCGCGCCGGCTATGACGTGAAACTCGCGTCGGGTGTCATCACCGCGGGCGGCACGTTGGGCATTCTCATTCCACCCTCAGTGATGATCATCGTCTATGCCGCGGTCGCCGGACAATCGGTCGTCAAACTCTACGCCGCGGCCATGTTTCCCGGTTTCTTTCTCGCGCTGCTCTATCTCGTCTACATCGTGGGCTGGGCGATGATCAATCCGAAGATCGCTCCCCCGCTGCCGGAAGAGCAGACGCGCGTGCCGGTACCGGAGTGGGTGCGCAAATTCCAGGCGGCTTATTCACCGAACATGCTCGTTGCGCTTGGGCAGGCGCTGCTTTCTCCGTGGAAAGCAAGGCACATCGAGGCGGAAGGTCGCCCGCTTGGTTACCGGACGCTCCTCAAGAATATGTGCGTCGCGCTGGTGCCGTTCGCGCTCGTCGCAGGTACGCTCGCTCTCGCCTGGTGGTACGTCGTCATTCACCAGCAGGCTGCGGCGGAGGCTGTGGTGACCGGGGTGCAACAGCTCGGCACTCCAGGCCTCGGAAACGGGCCCGCGACGCCCGCCGAGCAAGGGCCGCCGGAAGGGTTTTATCTGTGGTTCGGTTTGTGCGCGCTGGCCGGCGCGCTGCTGGTGGTGCGTTACTACTGGAGAATGGATGCCGACCGGTTCGAGGTTCTGAAGCTTCTGACCTCCTCGGTCATGCCGCTTGGCATCCTCACTGTCATCGTTCTGGCCGTCATCCTGTTCGGAATCACGACCGCCACCGAGTCGGCAGGCGTGGGAGCCGCAGGCGCCTTCCTGCTCGCCGTGCAGGCGCGAACGCTCGATTGGAAACGCACCAAAGAAGCCGTGTTCCTCACGGCCAAGACGACTGCCATGGTTTGCTGGCTCTTCGTCGGCTCGGCCGTGTTCTCAGGCGTGTTTGCCATTCTCGGCGGGCAGGCACTGGTCGAGCAATGGGTGTTGTCGTTGCACATGACGCCCGTGCAATTCATGATCCTCTCGCAGGCGATCATCTTCGTCTTGGGCTGGCCGCTCGAGTGGACGGAAATCATCGTCATTTTCGTGCCCATCTTTTTGCCGTTGCTCAAGCATTTCAACATCGATCCGATCCTGTGGGGCACGCTGGTGTTCGTGAATTTGCAGGCGGCGTTTCTTTCCCCGCCCGTGGCGATGTCGGCCTTCTATCTCAAAGGCGTTTCGCCGCCGCACGTCACGCTCAACCAGATTTTCAGCGGCATGATGCCCTACATGGTGGTCATCATCCTCTGCATGGTCATCATGTATGTCTGGCCGGGCATGACCTTGTGGCTGCCCAATTATCTCTACGGCAGCGGCTGAAGCACACATGGCCGGCGACCGGCTGACGACGCTGACCGCGACCGAGGCGGCCGCCGCCATTTCGCGCGGGACATTTTCGATCGAGGAATATACGCGCGCCTGTCTTGATCGCATTGACGCTGCTGACAGCGAGATCAAAGCCTTTGCCCATCTCGATCGCGAGCACGCGCTCGCACAAGCGCGTGCGCTCGATGAGCGCCGCGCCGAGCGCCGTTCGATTGGGCCGCTCTATGGTGTTCCCGTCGCAATCAAGGACATCATCGATACCGGAGATTATCCCACGGAGCTGGGATCGCCGCTTGCCAGGGGCCGGCGGCCGCGCAGTGATGCGAGCGTGGTAGCAAGGCTGCGCGCCGGCGGGGCGGTCATCATTGGCAAGACGGTCACGACCGAATTCGCCTATTACCATCCCGGCCCGACCAGAAATCCACACGACCATACGCGCACCCCGGGCGGCTCATCGTCGGGCTCGGCGGCTGCGGTTGCCGCGAGCATGGTGCCGCTCGCGCTCGGCTCCCAGACCAACGGCTCGGTGATTCGGCCGGGCGCCTTCTGCGGCGTCTTCGCCATGAAGCCGAGTTACGGTCTCATCTCGCGTGCCGGCGTTTTGCAGCTCTCGCGCAAGCTCGATCACATCGGGCTCTTTGCGCGCTCACTTCCCGATCTCGCCCTCATCCTCGAAGTGATCGCCGGTCATGATCCGTCCGATCCCGATAGCGAGCCGTTCGCCGCTCCCGATTTCCGCGCACTGCAAAGCGAGCCGCCGCCGCTCCCGCCGCGGTGTGCGTTTGTTCGCACGCCGGTGTGGGAGAAGGCAGAAAGCGAGACGAAAGCCGCCTTCGAGGAGCTCGTTGCTGCGCTGGGGCCGGCAGTCGACAGCGTGGACCTCCCGGCCTCCTTCCGCGCGGCCTGGGACGTGCATCGCACCATCATGTCGGTGGACATGGCTCACAATCTCGCTCCCTTGTTCGCGCACGGCGAGCCCAGTGCAGCCATGCGCAAGCTTCTTGCGCACGCAAAAGCAGTGAGCGCGGTCGATTACCTTGCAGCTCTCGACCAGGCTCGGCGTATCACCGCTGCTCTCGCCGGCATCTTCGATGCCTATGACGCCATCATCACACCCGCGGCTCCCGGCGTTGCACCGAAAGGATTGGGTTCTACCGGCGATCCCGTGTTCTGTACTTTGTGGACCTTGAGTGGCTTGCCTTCTCTCTCGCTCCCGTTGCTCGCGGGCAGTGGCGGTCTGCCATTGGGCGTACAGCTCGTTGGTCCCGCCGGCCGGGACGGTCGCCTGTTGCGGACAGCCACCGCTCTGATCGAGATGCTGCGCGAGGCAAGGAAGGGCAAACGGCGTTCGCCGGCGCGAAGCCGGAAATGATGCGTTTGGCCATCCCCGTTGAGGCCCGTGACTGTGTTTTGACAAATGTCCGATTGTGCCGTCCATAGCCACCAGCTATCAACGCAATGAATGACAAACATGGGAGGGTAGGGATGCTTCTGACCCGCCGCCGTATACTGTCTTGCGCATTGGCTGCTCCTGCGGTGATCGCGACGTTGCGTCGCGGAACGGCTGCGCAGACGTTCAAAATATCGCATCAGTTTCCCGGCGGAACGATCACGGAAGGCGACTTTCGTGACCGGCTGTGCCGAATGTTTGCCGCTGAGATCGAGAAGCGAACGGGCGGCGCGCTGACGGGACAGGTCTACCCGAATTCGTCGTTGATGAAGACGGTCGCGCAGTTCTCGGCGCTGCGCAAAGGCGCGCTCGATCTGAGCCTCTATCCTATTTCCTACGCCGGCGGTGAGTTTGCCGAGCTCAACATTGGGCTCATGCCGGGGCTGGTGAGCTCATACAAGCAGGGCGCGGCGTGGAAGACTTCCGAAATCGGGAAAAAATTTACCGCCTTTCTCGCGGAAAAAGGCGTGATCATGGTGTCTTGGATCTGGCAGGCGGGCGGGGTGGCAAGCCGCTCCGCGCCTATCGTCAATCCGCAGGACGTCAAGGGGCTCAAAGTGCGCGGCGGCAGCCGCGAGATGGACATGGTGCTCCAGGCGGCGGGCGCCACCACGCTCTCGACCCCTTCGAACGAGCTTTATGCGGCGATGCAGACCGGCGCCTGCGATGCCGCGATCACGTCCTCGACCAGCCTGATCTCATTTCGACTTGAAGAAGTGGCCAAGAGCCTCACGACCGGCCGTGGCAAGTCGTACTGGTTCATGCTCGAGCCCCTCATCATGTCGAAAAAGATTTTCGACGCGCTGCCGAAGGATCAGCAGGATATGATCATGGCACTCGGGCGCGAGCTGGAGGAGTTCGGCACCAAGGAAGCCATGGCGGACGACGAGAAGGTGGCGGATGTCTATGCCAAAAAGGGCGCCAAGGTATCCGACCTGGACGAGCCCACGGTGGAAAAATGGCGCGCCATTGCCCGTGACACGGCATGGAAGGACTACGCTGCCAGGACCCCGCTCTCGGCCGAGCTTCTCAAGCTTGCGGAAGGGGTGAGCGTCTCCTGAACAGGAATTACTGTAGCCCGCATGAGTCGGCCGGCGGCTACCCTCGATCAGGATCCATCAGTGACCCAGAGCCTCGACATCTTAGAAACGAAGCCCGCAGGGGCGTCGCCCGATATATTTGAGCGGATTCTTTCAGCCATTAATCGTCTGGTGGTCAGGCTGTCCTCGGTCGCGCTGGTGATCGCCGGCTTCGTGCTCACCTACAGCGTGATCGTGCGCTATTTCCTGAAAATCTCGACCGACTGGCAGGACGAGATGTCGGTCTTTCTGATCATTGGTGCCGTCTTCATGTCTGCCGCCGCGATCCAGGCCGGACGTGGCCACGTTGCTATCAAAGCCATCACCGGACTGTTGCCGCCGCACGTCAACATGGCGCGGCAGATCCTGGTCGATGCCGCGAGTCTTGCATTCTGCGCATTTTTTGCATGGAAGTCGTGGCTGCTGCTGGCCGAGGCGTGGGAGGAAGGATTTCGCTCCGGCTCGACCTGGGCTCCGCCGCTGTGGATTCCGTATGGGCTGATGACGGCGGGCATGATGTTGCTGTCGCTGCAAATCCTGCTTCAGCTGATGCACGGTCTGACGGGTCGGGGCCATAGCCGGTGAGCACGCTCTCCATCGGCCTCCTTTACGGCGCCGCTACGCTCGTCGTGATGTTTGCCGGAATGCCGATCGCTTTCGCGCTCGGAGCGGTCGCGACCGTGTTCATGATCTCTTTCATGCCGGCGAGCTCGGTCGATACCATCAGCCAGAACGTGTATGAGGAGATGGCGTCCATCACGCTGCTGTCGATCCCGCTCTTCATCCTGAAAGGATCGGCGATCGGGCGCTCCCGCGCCGGGCAGGACCTCTACTTGGCCATTCATGTGTGGATGCATCGCATTCCGGGCGGGCTCGGGATCGCGAACGTGTTCGCCTGCGCGCTGTTCGCCGCGATGGCGGGCTCGTCGCCTGCCACT
>CATPCO010000612.1 GCA_955652925.1 uncultured Xanthobacteraceae bacterium
GCTCTCTGCAATAACCGCCAGCAGCTGATCGCCGTCGACGACGCGCCCGCGTTCATCGACGATGAGCACGCGATCGGCATCGCCATCCAGCGCGATCCCGCCATCGGCGCGCATCTCCTTGACTTTCTGACAAAGCGCGGCGGGCTCGGTGGAGCCGCATTCGCGATTGATGTTAAAGCCGTCGGGCTCCACCCCCATAGCAATGACTTCCGCATCAAGCTCGCGCAACGCCTCCGGCGCAACCCGATAGGCTGCGCCGTTGGCGCAATCGACGACGATGCGCAGGCCCTCGAGGGAGACATTGCGGGGCAGCGTGCGCTTGGCAAATTCAATGTAACGGTCCTGAACCCCATCGATGCGCTTGGCGCGACCAAGGTCTGCGCTCTTCGCTAGTTTCTTTGTGAGGTCGGAATCGACCAGTAATTCGATCTCGCTTTCGACTTCGTCGGAGAGCTTGAAACCATCGGGCCCGAACAGCTTGATGCCGTTGTCGGCGAATGGGTTATGCGAGGCCGAGATCATCACCCCGATGTCGGCGCGCATGGAGCGGGTGAGCATTCCCACGCCCGGCGTCGGAATGGGTCCGGTCAAAAGGACGTCCATGCCGACGGAGGTAAAGCCCGCAACCAGCGCGGTCTCAATCATGTAGCCGGAAAGCCTGGTATCCTTGCCGATGAGGACCCGGTGGCGATGATCCCCCCGCCGAAATATCAGTCCCGCCGCTTGCCCCACCTTGAGAGCGAGTTCCGGCGTGATCACGCCGTTTGCGCGACCGCGAACGCCATCGGTGCCGAAATATTTACGAACCATGCCTGCCTCACCCCGTGCACAGCCCTCTTTTCAATGAAAAGAAAGCCCAATTCAAGGGGATGTGCCGGGCGATGTGCGGGAATTTCGAAGTAATAATAACAAATGCACCCGCTCCGGCTAACTCGCGGCGCGGCCGCAAAAGCCTCCCCGGATTTCCCCGGATAGGAGGAAAAGCTTATCTTTTGGGCCTCTTATCGTACACGCTCGGAGGCGGCTGGGTTACGCTCGGCGGGTCGGAGGCCGGGAAGCTGTCTTCCAGTGCCCGATCGAGTGATTTTTCCGCCTTGCGCCGCTGTTCCTCGCGCAATTCCTCGGCGGCTTCCTGGCGCCTCTTTTCCTCGATCTCATTTTGAGTCACGCTGTCGTTTGGGATTCCCATAGTGTCCTCTCATCAGATCTGGCCACCTGACAACGCGGAGAATACAGCCTGCGTTCCGGTGCGTTAAACAGGGGGCGTGGAGGATCGACGTGCGTGCGATAACTTGCATTGAGGATCTGCGCGAACGGGCCCGGCGCAAAGTGCCGCGCGCGTTCTTCGATTACGCGCAAGCCGGCTCCTATTCGCAGCAGACCTTGCGGGCCAATCGCGACCATCTTGAACGCATCACACTGCGCCAGCGCGTCCTGGTCGACGTCTCGCAGCGCGATCTCACAACCAGCATCATCGGCGAGCCGGCACGGCTCCCGCTCGCGCTCGCACCCGTCGGTTTATGCGGCATGCAGCACGGCGACGGCGAGATTCTGGCCTGCCGGGCGGCGCAGGCGGCCGGCATTCCGTTTACCCTCTCGACCATGTCCATCTGCTCCATCGAGGACGTGGCGGCCGCGGTCGGCAAACCATTCTGGTTTCAGCTCTACGTCATGCGCGACCGCGGCTTCATCAAGGCGCTGATCGAGCGCGCCGCTGCGGCAAGATGCAGCGCACTTGTGCTTACCGTTGATCTCCCGGTCTTGGGCCAACGCCATTGCGATATTCGAAACGGAATGACTGTGCCGCCCAAGGTCAGTCTCGCCAATCTCATCGACATGGCAACCAAACCGGGTTGGGTGCTCTCCATCCTGCAAGGCAAGCGCAAGATATTCGGCAACCTTGCCGGCCACGTCCGCGGCATGGAGAACGTGATTTCGCTGGCGCAGTGGACGAACAGCCAGTTCGATCCGACGCTGAACTGGAGAGATGTCGAGTGGGTGCGCGCCCTTTGGCCCGGCAAGCTGATCCTCAAGGGCATTCTTGATGTCGAGGACGCAAGGATCGCTGCCAAGACAGGGGCAAGCGCGCTCGTCGTTTCCAATCACGGCGGCCGTCAGCTCGATGGGGCACCCTCGTCGATCTCGGCGCTGCCGAAGATCGCAGACGCAGTCGGCTCAGAGATCGAGATCATGTTCGACGGCGGGATACGATCGGGCCAGGACGTGCTGCGGGCGTTGGCGCTCGGCGCGCGCTCCTGCATGATCGGCCGCGCCTATGTCTATGGCCTTGGGGCAGGCGGCGAGGAGGGGGTCGCCAAGGCCATTGAAATTCTGGGAAAAGAGCTCGACGTGAGCATGGCCCTGACCGGCAGCAAAAGCGTGCGGGACGTCGGCCGCAGCATCATTGCCCAATAGAAAAACCTCATTTTTTCAATGTTTTAAAATTCAACTTGACTCTGGAACGGAGCCCGGGAATCTTTAGGAACAAATCATGAACATTCCTCGGTCTTCCCGTTATGGCATTGCGACCAGAGCCCCCCTCTCCTGTCGATGCGCCGCGCCTTCTTGATCGACTGCGACAAGAGCTTTTGTCGGCCGAGAGAGCCGCGGGGCTTGTCAGTTTATGCAATCCTCCCCTTGCGATTGGTATTGCGGTCATCGATACCGCGCTTGGCGGGGGACTTGCTTGCGGGGCGCTGCATGAAATCGCCGCCACACGCGAGAGCGAGACCGCGGTTGCAACGGGTTTTGCGCTGGCATTGGCCGTCCGCAACGGGAGGAAATCTCGACCAGGTTGCAGTGGTTCGCGGGAGCAGATTTCACCTCTCCCGCAAACCGTGCTTTGGATTGCGGAAGATCTCTCGCTTGCCGAAAACGGGCAGCTTTACGGACCGGGACTCGATCAAGCCGGCATTGCTCCTGAACACCTGATCACGGTTTCGGCTCCACGCGCGCGCGATGTGCTCTGGGCCATGGAAGAAGCGCTGCGCTGTCGCGCGCTCGGCGTGGTGATCGGCGAGATTCGCGCGCGCGGCATTGAGCATGTGATCACGCGCCGTCTTTCGCTCGCAGCGGCGGCTGGAAACACGCTGGGGTTTCTGCTGCGCACGCTGCCGGACGATGAGCCCTCCGCCTGCGCAACGCGCTGGATGCTTGCAGCGGCACCGTCTGATTTTCCATCGCCGAGATTCCACGACATCGGCCCGCCGCGCTGGACAGTGCATCTGATGCGCAACCGTCGTGGTCATTCCGGAATATGGATCGTGGAGTGGAACAGTGTGGAGCAGCGTTTCGAGCTCGCAAAGAATTCTCAGCCTGTGGCTGCAACGGCTCTCGACCGACCGTATCGCACGACAGCGGCATGAGCGTGATGACGCTCCTATTGTCGTCTTCGGTAAACGCGGCAATCTCGACCTTCTGGTTGCGGTCGATTGCGCGGCGGCGAGGCTCGCCTTGGGCACGGGTCTCGCGCTTGCCCAAGCGCGCGCCATGCATCCTGCTGTTATCGCCGTTCCCGAGGATCAGGCAGGCGATGCACGCCTTCTCAATGCTCTTGCCGACTGGTGCCAGCGCTACACGCCCCTCGTGGCGCTCGATCCCCCTGACGGCATTCTGCTCGACATCAGCGGCTGCACGCATCTCTTCGGAAACGAGCAAAAGCTTCGCCATGACCTGCTCGCGCGAGTGACACGTTTCGGCTTCTCGGCGCGCGCAGCCATTGCTTCGACCATCGCAGCGGCATGGGCCGCGGCGCATTTCAGCACCGTGGCCATCATACCGCCCGGCGACGAACGCGATCTGCTCGCGCCATTGCCGCTTGCTGCGCTCCGGCTCCCGCAGGAGACAGCCGCCGCAATGGCGCGGCTCGGATTGAAACACGTCGGCGACATCATTGATCTGCCGCGCGCGCCGCTCGCCGCGCGTTTTGGGATCGATCTTCTGCGCAACTTTGATCGCGCAATCGGCTGCGAAGACGAACCGCTGAGCCCGCGTCTGCCAGTTGCGCCTTACATCGCGGAAAAAAGCTTTCACGAGCCGATCGCGCGCGAAGAGGACGTGCTGCTGACAATCGAGCGCCTGGCCGCACGATTGAAGCTCGCTCTCGTTGCCCACGGCGATGGCGCACGAAATCTCGAGCTTGCTCTCTTCCGCACCGATGGCGTCGTCAAGCGCGTCACAGCCGGCACGTCGCGCCCCATTCGGGATCCCGCGGCCATTCGCGCGCTTTTTGTCGAGCGGCTTGCTGCCTTGGGCGACGCGATGGATCCCGGCTTTGGGTTCGACCTCGCGCGATTGTCGGTGACCCGCGCTGAGCCGCATCCTGAGGAGCAGATCGGTCTCGGGCAAGCCGAGGATTGCGCCGAGTTCGACCGTCTCATTGATCATCTGAGCGCAAGGCTCGGACGCGCCCGCGTCACGCGCTTGATTGCCCATGACAGTCATATTCCTGAACTCGCCGCGAGTGCATTGCCGGCGCAAATGACGGCGACGATCGAATCGGGCTGGGATGCCTTTCGCCGTTTCCGCACCGATGCCAGATTGAGCACGCGGCCGCTGCGCCTGCTCGCCAAACCCGAGCCGATTGTCGATCTCCTCGCACTTATCCCCGACGGACCGCCGGCGCGCTTTCGCTGGCGCCGCGCCTGGCATGAAGTGGTTGCCGCCGAAGGACCCGAACGGATCGAAGCGCCCTGGTGGAATGAAGACGGGAGCGGCCCCGTGCGCGACTATTTCCGCGTGCAAGACAAAGCGGGACTGCGCTTCTGGCTGTTTCGTGCCGGACTTTATCGTGACGCGGCATTGGCGATGCCGCGCTGGTTTTTGCATGGATTCTATGCGTGATGCGTTACTTCGAATTCGCGGTCGCTTCCAATTTTTCCTTTCTGCGCGGCGCCTCCCATCCCGAGGAGCTGATGCTGCAAGCTGCCCATATAGGCCTTGACGGTATTGGCCTCTCTGATCGCAATTCGGTTGCGGGGGTGGTCCGCGCTCATCTGATCAAACGAGAAAAGGAGCTTTCGCTCGCGTATCATCCCGGCGCGCGCCTCGTCTTTGCCGACGGCACGCCCGATATTCTCGCCTATCCCCGCGATCGTCCGGCCTGGGGACGGCTCTGCCGCCTGCTCACGCGCGGCAATCTGCGCGCCCAAAAAGGCGATTGCATCCTTTATCTCGACGACCTGCTCGAACATGGCGAAGGTCTCGAGCTGGTCGTGATGGAGACATCGACCCGGGAATCCCCGCCATCTGTTTTGGCAAAAAAATCCCAAGCGGGCCGCCTTGCACCCACACCTGCGTCATCTCCCCAGCAGCAGGACGCGCTCAATCCAACAAAAACCCCAGCCGCAACGCCGAAGCTTCGACTGATCGCGAGCCGGGATGAAAGGCAAGCTTGCGCGAGAACCGCTCATTTCCTCTCCCGCTTGCGCGATGCCGCTCCCGGACGCGTGCGATTGGCTGCGACCATGCTCTATCGCGGCAATGACCGCGCCCGGTTGGCGCAGCGCGCGCAGCTTGCCGCCGGGAACGATATCGCGCTGATTGCCGTCAATGACGTGCTCTATCACCATCCCGATCGGCGGGAATTGCAGGACGTGCTTACCTGCGTTCGCGAGCACCTCACCATCGATAAGGCGGGCCGCCGGCTTGCCGTCAATGCCGAGCGCTATCTCAAGCCGGGCGCCGAAATGATGCGCTTGTTTCGCGACGCACCGCAAGCTGTCGAGGAAACATTGGCGCTGCATGCGGCGCTGACTTTCTCGCTCGATGAGCTGCGCTATGAATATCCCGATGAGATGCGCGCGGGTTTCGCGAGCCCACAGGAGGCGCTCGTCCATCTTGCCTGGGAAGGCGCCGCCGCCCGCTATCCCGCGGGCATTCCGGACAATGTCCGTCAAACCCTCGATCATGAGCTCGCCCTGATCGGAAAGCTCAATTACGCACCTTATTTCCTGACCGTGCATCACATTGTCGAGTACGCGCGCAGTCAGAACATCCTTTGCCAGGGGCGCGGCTCGGCGGCAAACTCGGCGGTCTGCTATTGTTTGCGCATCACTGACGTTGATCCGCGCGATGGGCGTCTTCTGTTCGAACGTTTCATTTCATCCGACCGCGGCGAGCCTCCCGACATTGATGTCGATTTCGAGAACGAACGGCGCGAGGAGGTGATCCAGCACATTTATCAGCACTATGGCCGCGACCATACCGGCATTGCTGCGACCGTCATCTCCTATCGCGGCCGCTCCGCCATTCGCGAAGTGGGCAAGGCATTTGGGCTCTCGGAAGATGTCATCGGCGCGCTGTCTTCTTCAATCTGGGGAATGGGCGGCGGCGCGGTGCGCGCAAACGATCTCGAACGGGCGGGAATCGACCTGCAGAGTTCGCGCGTGCAAAAGATGCGAGCGCTTGCGCTCGAGATCCAATCCTTCCCGCGCCATCTCTCCCAGCATGTCGGCGGCTTTGTCGCTACGCGCAGCCCGCTCGACGAAGTGGTTCCAATCGGCAACGGCGCGATGCCCGATCGCACCTTCGTCGAGTGGGACAAGGACGATCTCGACGCACTCGGCATCCTGAAAGTCGATGTGCTTGGGCTCGGCATGCTCACCTGCATACGCAAGGCGTTCGAGCTCGCCGAAAACCATTATGGAATTACTTTTCGCGCAGCCCGCAAGGGGACAACCCGCGATGCTTGCGAGGAGCCAATGCACCACCTCGCAAAAGAGCAGGCAGACGGCGAAAAAGGGGGTTTCACCCTCGCGACCATTCCCAAGGAAGATCCGGCCGTCTATCGCATGCTGCAGCGCGCCGACTCGATTGGCGTCTTCCAGGTGGAGAGCCGTGCGCAGATGTCCATGCTGCCGCGGCTCAAGCCGAAGGAGTTTTATGATCTTGTGATCGAGGTCGCGATCGTGCGGCCCGGCCCCATTCAAGGCGACATGGTGCACCCCTATTTGCGCCGCCGGCAGGGGCTTGAGCCGGTTTCCTATCCTTCAAAAGAGCTCGCAGCCGTCCTCGACAAGACGCTAGGCGTGCCCTTGTTCCAGGAACAGGCGATGAAGATTGCGATTGTCGCCGGCGGTTTCACTCCGGGCGAAGCCGACAAACTGCGCCGAGCCATGGCGACTTTCAAACGCACCGGCACCATCGGCACCTTCAAGACCAAGATGATCGAAGGAATGATGGCGCGAAATTATCCGCGCGACTTTGCCGAGCGCTGTTTTAGCCAGATTGAAGGTTTCGGTGAATACGGATTTCCGGAAAGCCACGCTGCAAGCTTCGCGCTCCTGGTCTATGCCTCGGCCTGGCTCAAGTGCCGTTATCCCGATGTATTTGCAGCAGCCTTGCTCAACTCGCAACCGATGGGCTTCTACGCCCCGGCCCAGATTGTGCGGGACGTGCGCGAGCATGGCATCGAAGTGCGTCCGGTCGACATCAATCATTCGGATTGGGACGCCACGCTAGAGCCCCACTCGCCGCCGGCGGGACGCGTGCATGCGCTTCACAGCGAGATGACGAACGACATTTGCAGCACCCATGCCCTGCGTCTCGGCTTTCGCAAGATCAAGGGCTTGTCCGAGCAGGATGCAAGATTGATTGTCGCTGCCCGGCGACCGACACAGAACATCCAGCGCGCTGCCCGGGAAGCGCGGTATACCTCGATGCGCAATCTCTGGCTCCGCACCGGACTTTCTCCGCGAATCATCGCACGGCTTGCCGATGCCGACGCGTTCGGTTCGCTCGGTCTTACGCGCCGGCAAGCGTTGTGGGAAGCCAAGGCGCTTGGCCGTGTCGGGGATAAAGAGGACGATCTCCCGCTGTTTCGAAACAACACGAGCAATGGGGTCGTGAGTACGACGTGCGAAGGTATAAGCGAGCCCAATGTCACGCTTCCGCTGATGGGATTTGGCGAGGAAGTCGTGAACGACTACCGTTTCCTTGAACTGTCGCTGCGCGCGCATCCCGCATCCTTCCTGCGGGGCGATCTCACGGCGCGCGGCATCATTCGTAATGAAGCGCTGCGCACGCGGCGATCGGGTGAGCAGGCCATCGTCTCCGG
The DNA here is from genome assembly GCA_955652925.1 of uncultured Xanthobacteraceae bacterium. Lineage (GTDB taxonomy): Bacteria > Pseudomonadota > Alphaproteobacteria > Rhizobiales > Xanthobacteraceae > VAZQ01. Next base: position 8,057 of record CATPCO010000612.1, read on the forward strand.
CCTGGTCACCATTCGCCAGCGACCGGGAACGGCAAGCGGCGTCATCTTCATGACCATCGAGGACGAGACCGCCATCGCCAATATCATTGTGTGGCCGAAAATCTTCGAACGTTTTCGCGCCATCATCCTCGGCGCGCGCTATATCGCCGTAAGCGGTACGCTCCAGCATGAATCCGGCGTGATCCATTTGGTCGCGGCGCGGCTTGCGGACCTCACCCCGTTATTGGCTCGACTGACCGAAGATTCCTCCCCGGTCCAGTCCCTTGCACGCGCGGACGCGGTCAAGCATCCGCACGATGAGAACATCGATAGCCGCGCGCGTGGCCGCCGCAATCCGCCCCGAATTAGCGCGCCCGCAGCCTTGCCTGACTTTTTCGCGAGCGATTTCGAGATTTCCGCGCGCGGCTCGGCGCATGTTCCCGCCCGCCGCGGCGCAAGCAAGATCCGCTAAAGCGGGATGACTTTTCTTCGAATCGCCATCCCGCTTTAGCTCTTTGTTTGAGCATGATCTTTTCCGAAAACCGGTACCCACTTTTCGGGATCATGCTCCTGGACGGCTATGGCACCACGCCATCGCGGCCGACCGTGATGCGCGCGGCCTCGAACACGCCATCCGGCGCTCTCTTCGCATTGAAGATGCTGACATTGGCCCCCGGCTTGAGCTCATCCCGGCTGCCCTCGACATAGGCGCGGATCACGGCTTCCGGGCCGACGATGATCTTCTTCTCGCCGCCCTTGTACTTGACCGTGATCTCCTGGCCATTCACTCCCGCCACCGTTGTATCGACGGTCGCGTTGGTCATGGTGCTGTTCGGGCGATCCCACGGGCGATGCCCCTCGCCAGTGCCGCGCAAAGATTCGGCAAAGATCGTGATCTGGATCGCGCGCTGGCTACCGTCGGCTTGGGGCGTTGCGCCGACTCCGATGAAGACGCCAAGCTTGATGTCCGCCAGCGTTGCCTTCGTGACCCCGTATACCGCCGCATTCTCGGCGAGTCTCACCTTCACGTCACCCGCCTCGCCGGCCTTGACGGTCAGCACCGCGCCGTCCACCGCCGCGATCGGGCCACGGATCCGCGTTGTTTGCTGCGCAAACGAGGATGAAGCGGCAAGTCCAGCTGCCAGGGCCAGACCCGCAAGTCCTATTCTGCTTCTGCCCATCCCGAGCCCTCACATCGGCGGTATCACGTCGCCGCGACCCACATAGATCGCCGGTGTCGTCAATGATCCGTCGGGCTGCTTGGTTGCTGCCATGACGATGGTCGACACTCCAGGCTTGAGCTCATCCTTGCTGCCCGGCGCCACTGCCACGATCGGCGTGTCGGGCGGAACAAGCACCTTCTTCTCGCCGTCCTTGTACTTCACAGTGAGCGTCTGCCCCTCCACTCCCGTGACGCTCGTCTCCACAATTGCATTCGTCATGGTGCTGCCCGGCCGCAAATCCCAGGACAGGAATCGCTCCGGTACCACGCCTTTCTGGGATTCATGGAAGATATGGATCGCGATGGCTTTTTGCGTGCCGTCGGCCTGCGGCATCGCGGTGACCCCGACAAATGTCCCGACCTTGATGTCCGCGAGCGAGGCCTTCAC
>CATPCO010000613.1 GCA_955652925.1 uncultured Xanthobacteraceae bacterium
AAGGTCGATTGGCAGCGTGTGGCAGCGACGACGGATCGGGAAATTGCGAAGCAGATTGCGGCTGATCCGGATACGGCACCCATTTTTTCCGCCCGCGAGTTGAGCCGGGCAAAGCGAGTTGTTCCGCCGCCTGCGGCTGAGGACGTGCGGGCGATTCGCTGGCGGCTGGGATTGACCCAGGCGCAGTTTGCAGCTCGCTACGGCTTCTCCGTGGAGACGATCCGCAACTGAGCTCAGGCGACGGTCGAGCGCTCATTTGATCGCCATCTCGTAATAGCGCAAATCGTAGTAGCGGCTTGGATCCGCCAGCGTTTTCTGCGGGCGGCCATATTCGCTTCGCAGTTCCAGAACCTTGCGCAGCCCCGCGATATCGAGCCGCCCCTTTGGCGCAAGGCCGCGCGGACCGAGGAAATTCGTATACGCCCCCGCCGCGATCTCCGCCGCCAATTGAGGAAACGCCTTGCGCAGAATGGAGATGGCCTCGTCCTTGTTGTTGGGGTCGCGCAGCCATTCGACCGCGGCGACATAGGCTCTGATGTAGGCGAGCAGCCTGCTCTCATTTTCCACCGCCCAGGCGCGCCGCGTGGTCGCGACCGATTCCTCGTAGTGTCCGTAAACGTCCTTGGCGTACTGGAGTACGTTGAAACCGTCCGCCTTGGCGATGAGGTCGAATGGGGAAGTCAGCATGGAAGCCGCGTATTTGCGCTCGCGCATGCCTTGCCAGCGCGCCTGTGTCCCGCCCACCGGTTCGACGCGATAGTCACCGGGCTGCAAGCCGTTACGCTTGAGCAGGTCGAACAGAACGAACGCGTAGCCCGTCGTTACCGCATCGACGGCAAGCGTCTTGCCCCTGAGCTCGGCATAGGTCTTGACCTCCGGGACGGTGACAAGGACGGGGATGCTGGGACTGCCGCCCATGAACATGAAGAGATCGGGTTAGCTCGCGACCGGCACTTCGCCTTGCCCCTCCATGTAAGCGACCACGTTGTCGGCCGCCGTCATGGCCAAGTCGAATTTTCCTGCGATGAGATTCGTCATCTGGAACACCGAATTCGGTGTCGGCGACAGATTCACCTCGATGCCGTTGCGGGCGAAATAACCTTTGTCCTGCGCGATGCGGATCGGCCAGTTACTGGTGCCGGGAAACGCGATGACGGATAGCGGGACAAGGTCTTCGGCATTACCAAGGGTCGTCAAGAAATTCGAACCCGCAATTGCAGATAAGGTCGCTGTTAGCGCTGTTAGCGCGGCCGTTCTCCTCCATCCCTGACGCATCGACCTACTCCGCCGAAAGCCGTCGAAACGACTCCACATGTTAATCATGCGAGGAGTCGAGCCGGACACAGAACTCCTTCACCGCCCTCGATATCCCGTTCGACACACTGCCGATCGATTTGACTACAAGACTCGCATTAAGCGTCATGATACGATCGGTCCTAATCCAGCTGGGAACTGGAAGTGTTCCGCGCACCAAATCGGCAGACGTGAGGGGGACTCCACGCCCGGATTGTGGACGAGAGGTCACCGGCAGGGCAATAAAGTCGTCGTATCTGTCCGGCGAGGTCAGAAGCAGGACTGGGCGCCGTTTGGTAGCCGATAAATCGCTGAAAGGGTACGGCACCAATACCAGGTCACCGCGCTCAAACATTGTCCCAGATATTATCCTGGGCGTTGTCCCATACCGGAGCGAGCGAGCTCGCCTGAGCGTTCATCAGATCGCGCCACTCGTCTCTTTCGCCCCGCGTACGCAGAAAGGCAACAAAATCGAGCACCTCGCGCGCAAGCGATTCCGGTAATGCTTTGACCTGCTCATATACCAGTTCCGCGATGCTCATACTGTTCTCCTGATATCGATATGCTCGGTCCATCAATAATCGTGAGATAACGGTTCAATTATAGCATCCTGGGGAGGCCGCAGTATATGGCCGTGCTCTATTCCGGCCGGTCCTCGCTGCGTCCGCGCAGCGGACGCTCCTCCATGCGGATCAACGCAATCAAGCTCGCGATGAGACACAGCACGGAAAGCGCGAATATGCCGCGAAAGACGTGCGCCGGGCTTGTCCCGAGCACGTTCACCGTCTCGGTCACGACCGCGCTGCTGCCGCCGCGCTGGTAAGAAACTCCGAGCGCGGCGAGCACGATCGCGCCCATGACCGCGACGATGAATGCCGCGGTGAGCCCGCGGAAGAAATTCATTGCTCCCATTGCGGCACCAACCTGAAAGCGCGACACGGCATTCTGGATCGATACCGTCCCCACCGGATAGGTCGTGCCGATGCCGAGCGCGATGATGCTCAGCAAACCCGCGCCTGTGATCGGGGAGATCGCCGGATTCCAGACAAGCAGAGAGAGCGCCGCAATCGCGCAAATAAGGCCGATGATCGGCACGCGCTTATAATGCTCGGTATACATCATGGCGCGGCCGGCGAGAATGGATCCCGGCGTTGACATGACGACAATGGGAATGAGCGCGAGGCCGGAATCGCTCGCCGAGAACTTGTGCACGATCTCGTAATAGAGCGGGAGGAAGATGGTGAGCCCGACCACCACGGCTTGCGAGAACGACGTGCATGCCGTGCCCATGCGCACGACCTGATTGGCAAGGACGGGGAGCGGCAGGAACGGCTCGGGCGCCGCTCGCAGCCGCCATATGAAAAGCATGGAGAGCACCAGCGTGATCAGGGCCAGCGCCGCAATGGGCTGCGACAGCCAGGGGTAGCGCGCGCCGCCCCAGGTGAGCGCCAGAAGAAGCGGGATCGCCGCTGCCATCATAAGCGAGGCGCCGAGGAGATCGAGCCTGTGCTTGTAATCGTGGCGCGGCAGCCGCTTGAGCGTGTGGTGCGTCATCAAGGCCGCGCCCAGGCCGAGCGGGACATTGATCCAGAAAATAATCGACCAGTGGAAATGCTCGGCCAGAATACCGCCGAGCGCCGGCCCGCCCAGGCCCGCGCTCACCCAGGCCGTGCCCATATAGGCCTGGTAGCGGCCGCGCTCGCGCGGTGCCACCGCGTCGGCCAGAATGGCTTGCGCCAGGGGGAGAATGCCGCCCCCGCCGATCCCCTGCAGGGCGCGGCCGAGAATAAGCAGGATCATATCGCGCGCGGCACCGCAGGCGGCGGAGCCCGCAATGAAGAGGCCCACGGCGGCAAGCATCATGGCGCGGCGGCCATAGATGTCGCTGAGCTTCCCGTAGAGGGGCGCCACCACGGTCGAGGTCAGCAGGTAGGCCGTAACCACCCATGGCAGCAGCTCAAAATCGCGAAAATCGCGGCCAATGGTCGGCAGCGCGGTCGCCACAATGGTCTGATTGAGGGCGGCGAGAAACATCGCCAGCATGAGCCCGGTGACGACGGTGCGGATATCGCCGTGCGCCATGACCCAGCGGCCGGGCTGGGGGCCGGATGGCGGTTCCTTCTTCGTCTCCGGCATGCCCGGCATGTTATACTCGCGAGCTAGAATCCGGATGGATCAGGAGTGTCGGTAAAGCTGGAGGCGGCCATGAAGACCATCCTCGTTCCCACCGAGCAGCACGATCTCACGAGCTCGATATTACAGACCGCGCTTCTGCTTGCACGAAAGTTCGACAGTTATATCGAAGGCTTCGCGCTATTCCCCGCAATGGTCGAGCTTTACGCGTTCGATGCGGGAATCCCGCTGCCCATTGAGGTGAGGGAACACGATGCCGAAATGGCCAAACAGGCGCGCGCCCTGTTCGAGCGCTTCATGGCCGACCACGAGGTGGCGCGATCGAGCAGGTCGCACGAGGCGCCGTCATTCGGCTGGATCGAAGGCGTGCCCGACGGCGATGCCTTTGTCGGCAGCTACGGTCGCGTGTTTGACGTGATCGTTCTGGGAAGGCCCGAGGCCGACAAGGCGAGACCGAGCATGGCCACGATCGAGGCCGGCTTGTTCGAAGCCGGCCGCCCAATCCTCATCGCACCGCCTTCGACCCCGCAGCGGATTGGTGAAAACGTCCTGATTGCGTGGAATTGCAGCACGGAGCAGGCAACCACGACGGCGCTTGCCATGCCGCTGTTGCGAAAGGCAACCCGCGTCACCATCCTCACCGTGCAGGGAGGGACAGCGCCGGGACCGACCGGCGAGCAGCTCGCGCGCTATCTCGAGCGCAACGGCGTGCAGTCACAGCCCGTGACCCTTGATCCCAGGGGCCGCAGCACCGGCGAGGCCATCCTTGCGCACGCGGCTTCGCTCGGCTGCGATCTTCTGATCAAGGGCGCCTATACGCAGAGCCGGTTGCGCCAGATCATCTTTGGCGGCGCCACCCGCCACATCCTGGCGAATGCGACTTTGCCTGTGCTGATGGCACGTTGACGCAGCCCCGCTACTGCATGAACCATCCGTGGCTGACCACAATCGATTGGCCGGTCAGCGCGTTCGAGGCGAAGCAGGCGAGGAAGAGCGCGGTCTCCGCGACGTCCTCCACCGTGGTGAACTCGCCGTCCACGGTTTCCTTCAACATCACTTTCTTGATCACGTCTTCTTGCGATATTCCAAGCTCCTTCGCCTGTTCCGGGATCTGCTTCTCGACCAGGGGTGTGCGCACAAAGCCCGGACAGATCACGTTCGCCCGCACCCCGTGGGCGGCGCCTTCCTTCGCGACCACCTTGGCAAGACCAATGAGGCCGTGCTTGGCCGTCACGTAAGGGGCCTTGAGCACCGAGGCTTCTTTCGAATGAACGGAGCCCATGTAGATGACGCTGCCGCTCCTCTGCTTGTACATCTGGCGGAGCGCCGCGCGCGTGGTCAGGAACGCGCCATCGAGGTGAATGGCGAGCAGCTGCTTCCATTTTGCAAACTCAAACTCGACGATTGGCGCGACGATCTGGATTCCGGCATTGCTGACCAGCACGTCCAACGCACCGAAGGTCTCGACCACCTTGGCCGTGCCCGCATCGACCTGCTTCTCGTCGGTCACGTCCATGCTCACGCCGATGGCGCGCTTGCCGGTGGGATCGATCTCCCGCGCCGCGGCATTGGCGGCGTCGCGGTTGAGGTCGGCAATGGCAACCAATCCCCCCTCGCGCGCAAAGGTGACGGCAATCTGTTTGCCAATTCCACTCGCAGCACCGGTGATGATGGCAACCTTGTTTTGCAAACGCATGGCGGCAGTCTCCTGTCGATCGGTAACCGTAGCCCGGATGAGCGAAGCGATATCCGGGTCACTGTCGGCACCCGCATGTCGCTACGCTCATGCGGGCTACTTCGATTGAGCTAATCAGCATCATCTTTGCAGACGTCGAAAGTTCGCACCCCCTCCAAGCGATCGGGAAGCTGCATGACTTGCGGATTCGACAATGTCCGCACCGCATTGCGATAGCCGGCACGCCAGTGCTCTTCCATGGTTCGCCGCGAAAATTCAAAGTCCTTCGCGATGCCTTCGTATTTTCGGGCGCGATAGATGAGATGAACGATGTTGCAGACTTTATCGTCTGCTTCCTGCTCCAATTGTCTTGCAGTCTCGCAGTCCCGGCATTCATTGGGAATGCGCTTCATCAAATCCGCGACCGCAATCCGAAGCTTCTGCGTGCTCTTGTACTGGTCAGTCGCCGCCCGCGTCCGGCTCGAATAGATGATCTCCTTGCGCCGCGCTTCGACCGCGACCAGATCATGCGGCAGAGCGCCGCGCGCATTCCATAGGTCGACCTGAAAGGCGAGCGTGTCCCGTCGCGGACGGCTGTCGAGCACCCATTGCAACGGCGTGTTGGAGACAAGTCCGCCGTCCCATTAAAACTCGCCATCGATTTCGGTGGCCGCGAAACCGGGCGGCAGCGAGCCGCTCGCCATCACGTGCTCGAGCCGGATGCGATCGGTCGTGGTGTCGAAATAAGTAAAATTTCCGGTACGCACGTTCACCGCGCCGACACTC
>CATPCO010000614.1 GCA_955652925.1 uncultured Xanthobacteraceae bacterium
CTTGGAAGGACGCTTGAGCGTATTGCGCAGCAGCAGCATGCGTTTGGTGTTCTCGACCAGGGTGTCCCATTCGAGGCCTTTGCGGACGATCGCATAGGTCTGCGAATCGCACGCATCCACGGAAAACTCGATCATGTCGATGCCGGCATCGAGCAGCGCCCGTGAGTTCGTCTCGTCGAAAAGCGAGCCGTTGGTGATCAGCCCGATCTTGCAGCCCACATGCTTGGCGTAGACCAGTAACTCCGTCGCCTGCGGATGCAGCATGGGCTCGCCGCCGCCCGAAATCCGCAGATAGGCGCCATAGCGACCGGATTCATCGGCGATACGCTTGAACGTCGATTCCGGCATGTAGGGAGCGTCGCGGTACTCCTTGCGGATGTTGGAGTTGGTGTACGGACAATGCGGGCACAGCGCGTTGCAAGGGTAGACGAACGACAGAACGAGCATCATCGGAAATTCCGATGCCTCGGGCCGCAATCCGTAATGATCCGCGGTGTGGACGACCGAAGCGGCTGACTGTTTCATGTTAGCATTGGACTGCGGCCAGCTCAGCCGGCCGCGCTCAGTTCGTCTCTATCATAGTACCAGAAGGGCCGTGTACCATCGACCGACTCTTCCTCGTACTCGGCCCCGGCAACCTGCCAATCGCCACAGCCCTTGCACAGGTCCGGAATGTCTTGCCAGCGGTGCTCGCGATGGGGACGCCGTACGCGTTCACCAAGCCTTCGCCAAGCTTCCCTTACCGTGATCTCGCTGACATTACCGACCTTGACCTTGCCCTCGTAGTCGACGGCGCAACACACGACCGATCCATCCTGGTGGATAGCCATGGTGTTGTTGCCCCAAGGACATGCAATCCGGAATTCGGAATCGTGCACGATCGTGTCGCTGCGCACCGTGCCGGTCGCGGTCCATTCGAGCATCGGACGGACCTTCACCTCGGCGCCGCGCGCCTCCCAGTAGGCCCGGTAGGCATCGACCTCATGCGCATTCTGCTTCATCACCGAAAACTGCGCGATGATCACCGGATACTTCTGCTTGCGCGCAAGCCTCAGCCGGCACAGTTCCTCCACCGCCGGATAGACCTCGTCCCATTTGGCCTTTTCCCGGACCAGCTCGAACGTTTCCTTCGAGAGGCCGTCAAGACTCAGGATAAAGCGTCGCAAGGGCGAGGCCAAAATCTTCTCGATGTTGTCCCAGCGATGCAGCAGGGTGCCATTGGAATTGAGCACCAGGTTGCGGCAGCCGACCTTGGCGGCATAATCGAGACGCTCCCACAGCTCGCTCTTGTAGCCCATGATAAGGGCTTCGCCGTAGAAGGTCGGCCAGATTTCGGTGTCGGGAGAGTTCGCGCCGAACTCCTCGACAATCTTGTTCCAGAGTTCCCGCTTCATGTGGCGGCGGGTGCGCTGCATTTCGCGGTGGCTGCAATGAATGCAGGTTAAATTACAGATTGACGTATTTTCAATCACAAGCTGTGGAGGATAGGCATGGTCACGCAGGCGGCGCTCGATATTGAGCAGCTGCTGGCGCCGAACGTCATTCTCGAGATGTTTCTCGAGCAGAGCAAAATTTGAGCCCATTAATGGATTGCGGGAGTGGCCCGCCCTTCTCCACACCAGCAGGCACCATATCGTCGGGGCCGCTTTAAGGCAACCAACGGGTGTTGTGGCGACTGCACCGCATTCACGGGTTCCTCGGTGCCTCTTCTCTCCCGAACCAGGTAGTCTGAGTCGGGCATTTAGGCGACGTATTCCTCCCACCAGAGCTGCAGCATCAACAGGTTCCAGATTCGGCTGCCGTGGTTAGCGGTGCCGCAATAATGCGCGTCGAGCACCTGCTGGATCGCACCCGCCCGGAACAGACCGTGCCTGGCCAGCCGGTCTGGAGCCAACGTGGCCTGCACGTAACCCTTGAGGCTGCCGATCAGCCATTCGTTGACCGGCATGATGAAGCCTTCCTTCGGCCGGGCCAAGAGCTCGGCAGGCAGCAGGTCCCTGACCGCCTCCTTCAGGATGTGCTTCACACGCCCCGCCTTGATCTTGAAGCTCCCGGGCAGGTCCGCCACGAACTGGACCAGGCGGTGGTCGAGGAACGGCGGCCGGACCTCGACGGAATGCGCCATCGAAAGCCGATCGACGAAGGCCAAGACCTGGTCCGGCAACAAGGTTTCAAGATCGAGGAACAGCGCCCGATTGAGCGGATCGCTGCTACGGCATTGTTGGAGGGTCTCCCGTATGAGTTCCTCGGTGGCGAAGCCGCCAATCGCCTCGCGCATCTTGGGCGAATAAAGTTCGTACTTTTCCGCATCGTCGACCAGGAAGAGGCCCGCGCGCCGTGCCGCTTCATCCCCTCGTGCAACTAACGCGGCCAGCCGCGGCACATCGTTCTCGAACGGCACCAGGGCCGCCGGATCGTTGCGCCCGGCCGCATAGGCGGCAAGCGGTGCCGCCAGACGATGGGCCAGGTAGCTCGCGAACATCTCGTCGGCGCCGTCCCCGGACAGAGCAACCTTAACGTGCCGCGAGATGGACTGGGTTATGAAATAAGTCGAGATCACGCCGGAGAAGGGCTCGTCGAAGGAGCGCACGACGTGATCGAGCTTTTCAGGCAGGTCGGCAAACGTCACCCGATGCTCGTGGTGTTCCGTGGCGTACCGGTCCGCCACCGCGCGGGCAAAGTGACGGTCCGCCTCCTTGTTGGGAAAATCATCGTCGTAGACCAGCGTGAATGTCTTAATGTCCCTGGCCCCGAGTTTCGCCAGCAATGCGACGACGCTGGACGAATCGACACCGCCGGAGAGGTAGGCGCCGAACGGCACATCGGAGCGCATCTGCAACCGCACGCTGTCTTCCAGC
>CATPCO010000615.1 GCA_955652925.1 uncultured Xanthobacteraceae bacterium
GAGCGCGCCGCCGACCAAGCCGCGGTCGACGCGATGCGTCGCGAGCTCAATAAGCTTCCCATAGACGGCACCGTGGTCATCGGCGAAGGCGAGCGCGATGAAGCGCCGATGCTCTTCATTGGGGAAACCGTGGGCAACAAGCACGGACCGAAGGTCGATATCGCGGTCGATCCTCTCGAGGGCACGACGCTGTGTGCCAAAAGCATGCCGGGCGCGATTGCGACAATGGCCATGGCGGAGGAGGGCACCCTGCTCAACGCACCTGACGTGTACATGGAGAAGATCGCAATCGGCCCCGGCTATCCTTCCGGTGTGGTCGACCTGGATGCACCGGCGGAAGAGAACATTCGAAATATTGCGACCGCGAAAGGAGTGCCGCCGGAAGCGATCACCGCTCTCATTCTCGATCGCCCGCGCCACGCCGATCTGATCGCAAGCGTGCGCAAAGCCGGTGCCTCGGTGCGCCTCATCACCGACGGTGATGTCGCCGGGGTCATTCATACCGCCGATGCGGCCGATACCGGAATCGACATTTACATGGGAATCGGCGGTGCTCCCGAAGGTGTTCTGGCGGCGGCCGCATTGCGGTGCATTGGCGGCCAGATGCAGTGCCGTCTCGTTCTCGACAGCGAAGAAAAGCGCAGTCGTGCCGCCAAGATGGGCATCAGCGACCCAAGAAAAAAATATGAGATCGCCGACATGGTAAAAGGCGATTGTCTGTTCTCTGCGACCGGGGTCACTGACGGCGCACTGCTTACCGGCGTGCGCTTTGGCAAGGACGTGATCACCACCGAGACGGTTGTCATGCGCTCCATTACTGGAACGGTGCGATGGATCACCGCGGAACATCGCGAGTTCGGAAAGTTTTATCTGGATTAGCTTGGAGGCGAATGAAGGATAGCCAATAGCGAGTAGAATCTCTCCGGGACTGCTATTCGCTATTCGCGTGGCATGATTTCCGGTCGCTTGGCGATTCGGAAAGCATGAGCATTCCACTGGCACATCCGCCCGGTTTGAACCGGCGGCTGTTTCTTGCGGTCGAGCAATCCGTGTGCGGCCGCGCCTGGCGCGACCGGCTCGATGAGATCGGCGCAGCCCGCGCGCTTGCGATCACCCAGCGCCACGGCGTTCCCGATCTGCTCGCGCGCATTCTTGCGGGACGCGCGGTAGATGTGGATGAGGTTACGACTTTCCTGGATCCCACCGTGCGCGCATCGATGCCTGATCCGCATTCCCTTGCCGATATGAACGTTGCCGCGCCCAGGCTCGCTGACGCCATCATGCGGGCTGAGCGCATCGCGATTTTTGGCGATTACGACGTGGACGGGGCGACCTCGGCGGCGGTACTCGGGCGCTATCTCATGCGTTGCGGCCGGCGCCCGCTCATTCACATCCCGGACCGCCTTTTTGAAGGATATGGCCCGAATACAGAGGCCGTTGCGGCGCTCTCCAGGCAGGGCGCAACCCTTCTCGTGACCGTCGATTGTGGGACCACCAGTCACGAGGCTCTCCGGGAGGCACGCGGGCTCGGACTCGACGTCGTCGTCATCGACCACCACCAGGCGGAGGAGGAGCTTCCTGCCGTACTGGCACTCGTAAATCCAAACCGCCTCGATGATATGTCCGGCCTTGGTCATTTGGCCGCTGTCGGCCTCGTGTTCATGACCATTGTGGCGCTGAACCGGGAATTGCGCCTACGTGGATTCTGGAATGTGCAACGTCCTGAGCCGGATCTGCTCGGGCTGCTCGATCTCGTTGCACTCGGGACGGTAGCCGATGTCGTACCGCTCAAGGGACTCAACCGTGCTTTCGTTACGAAGGGCATGATTGCGCTGCGACGGCGTGAAAATCCGGGTCTCACCGCCCTCATGGATGTGGCGCGGCTCGGCGGAGCGCCCGAGCCCTGGCACCTCGGCTTTCTATTGGGACCGCGCATCAATGCGGGTGGCCGGATTGGGCGCGCCACGCTCGGGGTAGAGCTGCTGCTTGAGGATAATCCATCAGAATGTGCACGTCTTGCGAGTGAGCTCGACCGCCTCAATCGGGAGCGGCAGACGATTGAATTGGCAACACTGGCCCAGGCCGAGGCCGAGGCCTTGGCAGCGGTTGGAGTGGAGGAGAAGGGAGCCGTCGTGGTGACGGCTGCGGACGGCTGGCATCCCGGAGTTGTTGGTCTCGTTGCGGCACGGCTCAAGGAGCGGTTCGGGCGTCCTGCTTTTGCTATCGCGCTCGGGCCAGGCGGCATAGGGACCGGCTCCGGTCGCTCGATCGCGGGTGTCGATCTCGGCCGTGCTGTGCGCCAGGCGGTCCGGGAGGGGGTGATCATGAAGGGAGGCGGCCACGCCATGGCAGCCGGAGTGACGCTGCCCAAGGATGGACTTACGGGTTTCCGCGCCTTTCTCGAAGCAAACCTTGCTTCCACGGTAGAGGCTGCGCGCCGTGATGACGCAATCCTCATTGATGGCGCGATCACGGCGGCCGGGGCCAACAGTGATACGGCTAAAATGATCGCTCGCGCAGGTCCTTTCGGGCCTGGCAATCCAGAGCCGATCATTGTGCTGCCGGCACACACGCTCATCTACGTGGAAGAGGTCGGCCAAGCCCACGTGCGTGTTCGCCTGCGCGCGGCCGACGGCTCTATCATCAATGGAATTGCATTTCGCGCCTACGGCCAAAGGCTTGGGCAAGCGCTGGCATCCCATCGCGGTCAGGCGGTGCATGTCGCGGGGACGTTGTGCCTCGACCAATGGAATGGCGTCGAACGGGTGCAATTGCGGGTTATCGATCTCGCCGCGGTTGGCTCATAGATCTTGTGGAGCCAAACTTGTAGCCCGGGTGGAGCGCAGCGACACCCGGGGTTCGTTCGCGCGGCGAAAGTCCCCGCATTTCGCTGCGCTCAATGCGGGCTACGTCGTGCAGCAAGGCCGATATGGTTCACGGTCCGCCCGGATGGGGTAGACCAAGCCGTTTGCTACGACTCCGGCCGGAGCAGCGGCTGCTGAGTTCCAACCCCGCCCTGCCGGCTCTTGATACCAAGCCGTGCCAGCTTCGTATCGATCTTGCTCTCGATTGCGCGCCAGTAAGCGAACTCATTGAAACGCGAGCCCTCGAAGACGGCAGTGGCGACAGCGGCGACAAACGGGAGGCTCTGCACAACGAGAACCAGCACAAAGACATTGAGCTCGATGACTTCTTTATAATTCGTGCCGGCAACGGTGATTGCACCGGCGACAAGCAGCATCGCGAGCACCGCCTCCCAAAACGCCGGGAAATCTTTTCCCTTGCGAGTGGCGCCTCCCTTGGCGGTGCGCATGAAGGGCAGGCTCTCCTTCCAAATGCCATGTGCGACTGCGCGCGCGACGGTCCACTGCACGGACATTGCGGCAAAGACGGCGCCCGCCGTCTGCGCCCGCGACGCGGCAACGCGCAATCGATAGAGCGCGATGAAATGCGCAAGCGTCACTGCGAAAGCGGCAAGGATCGGGATCGTGAGCACTTGGTCGGGAATAGCTATACCCGCAAAGGCGACAACGGGCACCCATACGAGATTGAGAATGGCAACCAGGACTCCGATGGCCTCGGCGCCGAGCCAGTTAAGCCAGCCGAGTGCAAATTCCCGCTTCTGCGCTGTTGTCAGCGAAGCTGCGCCCGGCATCAGCGATCGCCAGTGTTTCTTCAAGATTTGCAGGCCGCCATACGCCCACCGATGGCGCTGCTTCTTGTAGGCCTCGAAGGTATCCGGAAGGAGCCCATAACCGTAGCGCCGGTTCGTGTAGTGGATTTGCCAGCCCTTTTCGAGCACGGCGAGCCCGAGATCGGAATCCTCGACAATGGTGTCGCTCGACCAGCCACCAGCGGCAACCAGCGCGGCGCGACGGATGAGGCACATGGTGCCGTGGACGATGATGGCATTGGCTTCGTTACGCTGGACCATGCCAATATCGAAGAAGCCGGCATATTCACCGTTCATTGCATGGTGCATGACACTGCGGTCACCGTCGCGATGATCCTGAGGCGCCTGCACCATCCCGACCTTCGGGTCAGCGAAGGCCGGCACCAGATCCTTGAGCCAGTCCGCGCTCACTACATAGTCGGCATCAATAACGGCAATGATCTCGGCATCCCCGGCGGTGCGGGAAAGCGCAAGACGCAGCGCTCCCGCCTTGAACCCGACGACATTCTCATCCCGGATGAACTTGAAGCGCTCGCCGAGCGCGCGGCAGTGCTCTTCGATCGGCCGCCAAAGCGCGGGGTCAGGCGTGTTGTTGATCACCACAACACATTCGAAATTCGAATAATCGAGCCGCGCCAACGCATCGAGCGTCGCTTTGAGCATTTCCGGCGGCTCGCGATAAGCCGGAATGTGGACTGACACTTTAGGTGAAAATCCATCCCCCGCCGCAAGTGCCTTGGTGATCAGCCGGCCAGGCTGGCGGCCGAAAGCGACGGCCGCAATCTCTTCGATTCGCTTGAGCGCAATCGCGATCAATGGGAGGAGAAGAATGATCCCGAGTGCCAGCGCAAAAGCGGCGCCTGGCACGAAATAATGAGTGTCCCAGAAGGCAAGCACGGTGGCCAACCAGGCGCCCACCACGTTGGCTGCGACCGCGAGGGTAAAGGCCTCGGGAGCCGTTGCGCCGCGTTTTGTTAGGATTGGCAGCGAGATCAATAACCCGAGCAGTACGGCGAGGATGGCAGTCTTCCAGTGCTCAGGGTCCTGTGCCGGTCCGCTCCAGGCAAACTTTGGCGCACGAGCGGCGTCGAACATGCCCCAATACATACCGACACTGCCTTCGTTGGTCTTCCACGGCTGATCGAAAGCTTCGACAATGTTGTAGTCAATGCCGTTGGCTTCCGCGCGCTTGATGAAATCACGCAGCACCAGTTGCTGCTCGATACGCCCGGGACGGGCAGCGTGCATATTGTAGCCCGCGCTCGGCCATCCGAACTCGGCGATGACGACTCGCTTGCCGGGGTGTGCGCGGCGCAGCTTGTCATAAATCTCGATCGTCAGATTCACGGTCTGTTCGGCGCTCGCTCCTTCCCAGTAGGGCAGGATGTGAGCGGCAATGAAATCAACCGCGGAAGCGAGCTCAACTGCCTGTTTGTGATCGTACCAGACCGACCAGATTTCGCCGGTGGTCACCGGGACTTGAACCTGGCGCTTCACCCGCTGAATGATCCGGATGAGCTCGTCGATCGACTTCTCTCCCCGATAGATAGTCTCGTTTCCGACTACAATCGCATTGATGTTGCTGTAACGGCGCGCCAGCGCGACGGCGGCCTGGATTTCGCGCTCGTTGCGCGCTTCATTTTTGTTGATCCAGATGCCCAAGGTAACCTTGAGGCCGAACTCGGCGGCAATGGCAGGAATGAGCTCGCCGCCGCCAGTCGTACTGTAGGTCCGGATCGCCTGAGTGTAGCGGCTGAGGATCTTGAGATCGGCCCTGATCTGCTCCGGCGTAGGACGGTCGCCGTAGTCGGGATGTTGCGATCGCGTGTAGGGAGAATAAGAGACGCTGGCGAGCGAGGGATCAATATTCGCGACCGCCTGGTGCCGTTGGAGCAAGGTCCATAAGCCGGCATGCACGCATACAACGAGCGCCACCATAGCAGCGACGGTGCGCATGGAAGACTAACAAAGCCCCGACAAGAAAACAGGGACCGAACCTGTCCCCAAGGTCGACCAAGTCCGCGCACAACGTACTTAGTCAGCGACGTTTTGGCAAGTAGCGAGCGTGCATGGCGGTTTCAAGACGACAGAACGCGCGCGCAAAAAAATCGTTCCGACTGATACTTTCTGAATATTTGTACAGCTTCGCACGACGCCAGCGCAGCCGCTCCCGGTCCATGCGGCCGACGTGAGCCGCTCCGACCCCTGTGCAATCAACTGCTCGCTGAATCTCTTCCCTTATCGGTTGGTCGTGGTACTCGGTACGGCGGCGGTGCCCTGCGGCTCCGATGCGGGATTAAGCCAGCAGGCGTGCACGCGGCTGTTCAAGGTGTCAGTCGCTTTGTCATCGATCTTTCCCTGCCGAACCACGCAGCGAAAAGCCGCCTGAATATGGCCGGCGGGGCAGCCGAACCGATCGTAAATTTCGAGGTGGCGGAAGGCGGTATCAAGGTCGTCTCGCCAAAGTAGGCTCACCACCCGCCGTCCGACCCAAACGCATTCGGGATTGGCGGCAGGGCCAACCAGTGCCTTCTCCGCCTCCGCGAATTCGTCGATCTTTTTCTGCAGCTCCTTGGCGTCAGCGGGCTGCGGCTTATCGCCCGCTTTCTGCTCCCCATTTTGGGCTAGGGTCGGATTTGACGCAAAAGCCATCATCACCGCGGCGATGCTCGCAGCGAGAAGACGCATACAGATGGGGTGCATGGTTGCTCTTTGGTTTTGGCTGTCGGCCGGTCCCGCTGGCTTTCAGCCGGTCGTTTTTCACGATCGAACGGGATTCGGTCGGCATTGCGGCGAAGGGCGCAAAGCACTCCGATTAAAGCAGGCGTGTGGCGGCTCGCCAAGTGATTTGACTGTCGATTTACTCAGCGCCGCGATGGCACACGGATTCGGATGGACTTGATCCATGGGAGCGGTGGCCGCGGTCTTTGCAGCGGTGGCGGGCACAATCATGCTCGCTTGGCAGTGGCTTGGCAGTTCGGTCGCCATGCCGCCATCGCCCTTTTCGCGCGGGGAGAAGATTCCCTGCATTTCATATGCTCCTTTCCGCGGCAGCCAAAGCCCATTCGGAGCCGATGTTCCCATCGACCCGGGCCGGATCGAACAGGATCTGGCGCAACTCAAACCGATCACCGACTGCGTGCGCACCTACTCCATCGATCATGGCCTCGACCGGATCGCGCCCATCGCACAGCGCTACGGGATGAAGGTTCTGCAGGGGCTGTGGCTCTCGAGCTTTCCAGAGCTCAACCGCAAGCAGATCGAAACCACTCTGGATCTCGCCAAGCGGTTTCCCGACACGATCGCAGCAATCGTCGTGGGCAACGAGGTCCTGTTGCGGGGCGAGATGTCGCCAGCCGATCTTGCGCAAACCATAAGGCGGGTGAAGGCGCAGGTCGCAATGCCCGTAACCTATGCGGACGTATGGGAATTCTGGTTGCGCTACGGCGAGATTTCGCGCGAGGTCGACTTCATCACCATCCATATCCTCCCGTACTGGGAGGACATTCCGATCCCGTCCGGCTACGCCGCGCTGCATGTGGATGCAATCCGCAGGAAGCTGGTGGCGGCTTTTCCCGGCAAAGACATTCTCATAGGGGAGTTCGGCTGGCCGAGCGCAGGTCGCATGCGAGAGGGGGCGCTGCCCTCCTACATCGACCAAGCACACGCGATGCACGAGGTCCTGGCCGCGGCCAGCCGCGGGAACTATCGGGTCAATCTCATTGAAGCGTATGACCAGCCCTGGAAGCGGGAGCTTGAAGGCACCGTGGGTGGGCATTGGGGCCTGTTCGACGGATATCGCCGAGTACCGAAATTTGCCTGGGGGGGCAGCGTCTCCAATCATCCGCTTTGGATCTGGCAAGCAACGGCAGGGCTTGGTTTAGCCGCTGTGACCTTTTTGGCAGCCTTCGTGCGCCGCCGTCAGTGCGGGGCGATGGCGAAGACCGTGGACCCGAGATCACCTACTCTCGAGACGAATTGCCTGGTGACGGCCGGCCGTTCGGCAGGCGCCCGCAAAGACATACATCCTGTTTGGCTGTGGGTGCGGGTGGCGGTGCTCGCAGCCATATCCGGGACCTTGATTGGCTTGACTATTGTCAATGTACCGCTGGAAAGCCTTACCTTGGGCGATTGGGCGCGCTCGTTTGCCTGGGTGGCAGTTGCGCTGCTCTCTCCAGTGCTCAGTGCGGCCGCGCTCGCGTCGGCAACGAGAGTGCCTGCTTTTGCGCAGGTCCTAGGCCGAAAAATTGCGGCGCGGCTCGACCTTGCAATCGGGTTTCTATTGATGGCGCTTGGCGTGCTTTCGCTGCAGGCAGCGCTCGGCCTCGTTTTCGATCCACGCTATCGCGATTTTCCCTTTGCACCGCTCATTGGTGCGGTCGCGCCGCTGCTATTTCTGGGGAAGTGGAGACCTCGTCCCCAGCCTCCGCTGGCTGAGCTTATAATGGGGCTCGTTGCTCTCATGGCAGCAGCCTACGTCGTCTGGAATGAAAGCTTTGCCAATTGGCAGGCGTCCTTGTTCGCTGCGGGCCTGATCGCGCTTGCTCTCATATTGTTTCGGGCCCGCGACGCGCAAAGCTGAGCATGAGAATAGCGGCCGCAAATCCGCAAAGACCAGCATTGTACAAGGTCAGGCCGAGCGCGGTGGTGACGAGAGCGAACGTGAACAGAACAAGGGAGGGATGGATCAGATTCAACGCGGCCGCAACAAGCGCGCTCCAGCCGAAACCAGAGTGCCTGAACAGGCTGGTTACGAGCCTGAGGGTATCGCAGAACCAAGTACCGGCACCGGCTTGGCATGCCAGCGCAACCTGCGAGTTTTCGATTCCGTGGTAGCGCAGATAGTACGCACCAGCAAATGCAATAACAGTGAAAATGCCAACCAAGCTTACCTGACGCCGGCTGAGACGAAACAGCCGAGCAGGCGCAGCTTCTCCGTCGTTCATCACTCAGAACAGCCCGAACAGTCTTGGCGCTGGTTGAATCCGCGGGACTGTTCGCGGCGGCGGTTTGCGCTCGATCACCCTGTCCGCGTCCGTCAAGCGTTGACCTTCGAAAGATGAAAGCTGGCAAAACCGGTTGCTAGCGGCAAGGGTCGTGCACCACCGCACCGCAGTCTCCGCATCCGAGAATGGACCCACAATCAGTCGCAACTCGGGGGTGCGTGCTCTGCCGCTCTCGTTGACGCCAACAATTGGGCTGAGACCTTCGAATGGTGCCGCATTGCTGCTCTTGGTCGAGCTCCACAATTGGCGCAAGCCATCGAAATTCGCAGCGGCGCCGATATCGACACCAAACTGCGTTTTCGACTCCTCGGCTGATGAGGCATGTTCAGCTGACGCGACGCCCACTGCGGGGACCGAGTCTGAACGGGCGACGATCGGTGCATTGCTGGTGCTAACTGTCTCGGGGGGCATCGGCTGGGCTGCCTGTCGCGTGGGGGAGGGGACCGGCGGACCTGACGAAACTGGGCCGGAAGATACCAGGCCCTGACTTGCCGCTTGCGCTTTGATTGAGCCGGTCAGGTCATCGAGGTGCCGTTCGATCATGCTGAGCCGGGCATCGAGTTGATCGCGGTCGACCGCAAGGGCGCTCAAGACTTGTGAGGAGGCGGCGCGGTCGTTATCAGCCTCGCGCGAGGCAACCGGAGCCTCTTGCGTTCCCGTCCCTGGCCCATTGAGCGCAGTCGCAAGGCGCCGCGAGCCGGTTTCCGAATAGCCTGCGAGAGCGGCCAGAGCTAGCGCCAAGCTCGCCGCAGTGCCCCAGCTCGCGACGCGCCACAAGGATCGCATGTCGAATGCCGGCTGCTTTTGCGCCGGAATAGAAGCACGTGCAGTTGCTGCCATGATGCAGCTCCCCGAATCAGGCCCGCAGTGATGGTATCAGAGGAGGCGAGGGGATCGAATGTTGGGCGAAGACTTGTCCGCGAATTCCCAGCTTTCCACCCGTGGCCGGCTCGGATATGAGCCCTCGATGCCAATCGGAGGGTGCGGTGACCAATAATACGCGCACGTGCCTCGCCATCGTGCTGGCGGCCGGCGAGGGCACCCGCATGCGTTCGGCACGCCCTAAGGTGCTGCATGCAATTGCAGGACGCTCGCTGCTGGCCCA
>CATPCO010000616.1 GCA_955652925.1 uncultured Xanthobacteraceae bacterium
GTGGATGGACCGCGCGGGCGTCAAGGGCGTTCGCTTCAACTTCATCAAGCGGCTCGTCGATTTCACCCCGCGCGACGTGCTTGCGCGCATTGCCGCTCGGGTGACCCCGCTGGGGTGGCACATCGTGGTGTATTTCGAGATGCCGGATTTGCCGGAGCTTGAGCCATTCTTCACGTCGCTCCCTACGACCGTCGTGGTCGACCACATGGGTACGCCGGGCGTGAAGAAGGGGGTCGATCATCCCGAGAACCAGCGTTTCCACGAGCTGATGGAGACGCATTCGAATTTCTGGGTGAAGGTGACGGGTCCCGAACGGATGAGCCTGGCGGGCCCGCCCTACGATGACGTTGTGCCGTTCGGGCGCGCGCTGGTCGATGCGTTTTCCTGATCGCGTCATCTGGGGAACCGATTGGCCCCATCCGAACATGAAGAAAGAGGCGCCGGACGACGGCGTGCTGGTCGACTACATCCCCCAAAATTGCCTCCGCGGCGGCCCAGCAGCAGGCGCTGCTGGTCGACAATCCGATGCGGCTTTATTGGCGTGCCTAGGCGCGCAAAATGATGCCGCCGCGCGCCTTTGCCCAGCCGACGGGCGGTGCGGTATATTAGCCGGACATATTGTATCTGGAGACGCTCATGGTACGCAGGCAGCAGGAATATGATGATATCCCCGGCACGTTCGTGTTCGATGCCGAGCGCTCGCGCCAGGGTTACGGCATCAACATGTTCTGCATGTCGCTGATGAAAGAAGAGAACCGCAAGGCTTTCAAGGCGAATGAAGCGGAGTACCTCAAAAAATTCCAGCTCACGGACGAGCAGCGTGATGCCATCCTCAAGCGCGACTACAACCGAATGCTGGAGCTTGGCGGCAACATCTATTTCGCAGCGAAACTGGGTGCGACCGATGGTCACTCGTTTCAGCATCTCGCCGCGGTCATGACCGGTTCTTCGCAGCAGGACTATGCGGCGATGATGCTCGCCGGCGGGCGCTCGGTCGAAGGCAATCGCAGCAGATCCGCGAAGGACAAGCAGGCCAAAGGCAAGGGGAAAGCCAAGTCGCAATCCAAATCCAAATCCACAGCGAAGCGGAAGTGAACAGTGGCAACGATCATCGCAGGTGTAGGCTCATCCCATGTCCCCGCCATCGGGGCCGCGCTCGACAACGGCAAGACCGGGGAGCCGTACTGGAAGCGGGTCTTCTCCGGGTTCGAGAAATCGAAGGAATGGATGGCGAAGACCAAGCCGGACGTTGCCATCGTGGTCTACAACGATCACGCCTCGGCATTCTCGGTCGACGTGATTCCGACCTTTGCGCTCGGCTGTGCCGCGGAATTTCCGCCCGCAGACGAGGGCTGGGGCCCGCGCCCGGTGCCGGTGATCAAGGGGCATCCCGAGCTCGCCGCTCACATCGCGCAAAGCGTTATTCTCGACGAATTCGATCTGACCATCGTGAACAAGATGGAGGTGGATCACGGCCTCACCGTGCCGCTGAACCTGTTGTTCGGCCAACCCAGAGACGCCTGGCCATGCCCGGTCATCCCGCTTGCGGTCAACGTTGTGATGTATCCGCCGCCGACCGGCCACCGTTGCTACATGCTCGGCAAGGCGATCCGCAAAGCGGTTGAGTCCTACCGCGAAGATCTGCGGGTCGTGATCTTCGGGACCGGAGGCCTGTCACACCAAATCAGCGGGCCGCGCGCGGGATTGATCAACAGCAAATGGGACAAGGCGTTCCTGGACAATCTCAGCAAAAATCCGAAGAAGCTCACGCGCATTCCCCACGTCGAATACATGCGCGAGGCCGGTGCCGAAGGCATCGAAATGGTGATGTGGCTCATCATGCGCGGCGCGCTCGACGACAACGTGCAGGAAGTCTATCGCTTCTACACCGTGCCGGCCTCGAACACCGCCGTCGGTCATATCATACTCGAGAACAGAGGCAGAGCCGGTCGCAAGCATTCCGCCGCGGCCAAAGGCAAACAGGCGCCGCGCCGCAAGGCCAGCCATCGGCTGGCAGCGTAAGGAAACACGATGAGGATCTGCGTAGCAGGCCAGGGCGCATTCGGCCAAAAGCATCTCGACGCGCTCAAGCGCATTCCAGAAGTCGAGATCACCTCGATTGTCGGTGGCAACCAGGATGCGACCGCCCAGGTCGCCAAGAAATACGGCGTGCCGCATTACACCGGCGAGCTGTCAGAGGGCATCAAGCGCGCCGACGCAGTGATCCTGACCACACCGACGAAACTGCACTTCCGCCAGGGTGAGCAGGTCATGCGGGCGGGCAAGCATGTGCTGATCGAAATTCCGGTCGCCGACAGCGTTGCGGATGCGGAAGGCCTCGCACGGATCGCCAAGGAGACCGGCGTCATCGCCATGGGCGGGCACGTGCGCCGCTTCAATCCCAGTCACCAATGGATCCACAAGCGGATCAAGAAAGGCGAATTGACCGTCCAGCAGATGGATGTGCAGACCTACTTTTTCCGGCGCAGAAACATCAACGCAGCCGGAAAC
>CATPCO010000617.1 GCA_955652925.1 uncultured Xanthobacteraceae bacterium
CACCAGAATCGCGCCGGAGCATGGACGCAGGCCCACCGCGATGACGGCCGATAGACCGCGCCGCCATCCACCGGGGCCGGCAAGCTCCTCGGGCTCCGGCGCGTGCGCATGCCCCCACGCGCAAGCCTCATCTTCGTGATGATGATGATGATGGTGAGCATGCCCGTGGTCGTCGTGGTGACATTCTTGACCATGGCCATGATGACAATGCGCGTGCTCATGATGCGCGTGCTCATGATGACCGGGCGGCGTCGCCGCGGCACCCAGGCTCGCGGGTCGATGCAGCGTCTTCGTGCTTGCGATGAAGGCACGCCCCTTCACCCATAAGAGCCGCAGCCCGATGAGAATGATGAGGGAGTAGCTCACGATCTCGATCACATTGACGGCGCGGCCCATGGTGGCCGCGGTCGCGTGCAGCAGCGCGGCGGCTATTGCGACCAGCACGACTGCAACGAGCGCCTGGACAAGCGCGGACGCAAAGGACAGCACCACGCCGCGGCGCCAGGTCTGTTCGTTCGCGACCAGATAGGACGAGATCACCGCCTTGCCGTGACCGGGCCCGGCGGCGTGAAAGATGCCGTAGAGAAACGACAGCGCGAACAGGCTCCACGCGGCAGTGCTGTCGGACTTGGCGGCGCGGATCAAGCCCGAGAATTGCCGGTAGAACTCGGCCTGCTTGGCAAAGATCCAGCCGAGCACGCCGCCGATCGGAATCGCGGGAGCCTGCGCGCGCGGCACACCGAACGGGCTCCCTTGCGCGAAGGCCGCGTGCGAGAAACCGGCGATGAGGAGAAGAGCAGCCACGAACATGATGGCGAGTGCACAGCGGTGCAGCACGACGGGTGTGCAGCTGCGGGTCTGGCTGCCAACAGTCTTCACGGACATTTCACTATGGCCTTGTTGGCGTATTCGGAGCCGATGGTGAGCGTCGGATCTCTCTGATCCGCGGCCAGCTGACTCAAGCGCGCAGCAAGATTCGAATTCATTTCCTCCGGATTGAGGACGGAGAGTTTGCACTGCGCGGGGGCGCCGATAAGCTTCACCGGGTTCTTCTCGGCAAAACTGAAATCGACGAAGAATTCGCGGTCATAAATTTCCAACGAGAGATCCTTGGCTTTCACCGGTGTCTTGAGCGGTAGCAGGAAAAACAGTGTGAGCACGGTCTCCTTGGGGTCCCACTCGAGATAATAGTCCGCCGCCGGATCGTTGAAATCGAGGGGCTTGCCGTTCGCTTTGGCATAGGTGAAGAAGTCATATTCCTTGAGCGAGTCGACGTTTACCTTGGCGAGAGGCGCAAGCTCCTCGCGTGTGAACTGCCCCTTGTTCTTGCCCTCGATGCCCTGGATCGCGAATGTCGAGAACATGTCGTCGAAGGTCCAGGCATGGCGCACGCCCGTGACCGCGCCGTCCGGGGCGTAGACCAGTTCGCTCTTGACCGTCACCCAGACATGGGGATGCGCGCCTGCCTCGATGGCACTCGCCACCTGAAAAGCCGCCACGAGCGCGAAAAGGCACGCGAAATAGCGATGACTCATGGATTTTTCACGCCCGGCGCAGCCAGTCAAAGTCGGATTTATCCCCCGCCAACAACTAAAGTGCCGAACGCGGGTGAACCCGAGTTCGGGAGGGGCCACGATATCACGGACTGCGGCGGAATGGAGGCATGGCCTACACCCCTGCGGCGCCGCCGTCGGCACGGGGATCGTGCGCCGCCTCAAGCAATCCGTCCGCGTGGAGCACAGCCGCGCCGGCATGGCCCATCGCATCGATGACTCATGTGCGGATAGATGGCCGCGGCCGTTGCCGCCATCGCCACCATGGCTTCAAGCGCGTTGCCGCCGTGCGCAAGCACCAGACGTCCCGCTTCAACGGCGTTGCGATGCGGCGCGCACACCACCCCGCGCCGGTGCCCGGCAGTATGCAGCTCCATGGTCATTCCGGGGCGCGCCAGCTGTAGCCCGCGTTGAGCAAAAGCGAAACGCGGGGGTTGCCCCGGGTTTCGTGGAGCCTGCCATCGGGCGGCGCTTCGCGCCGACCCGGTGGCTCAACCCGGGCTACATCCTGCGGCATCCCCATCCGAAAGCCCGCGTCGCTTGAGCAGCCCTTCCGGCGACGGCATCCGGCCGCGGAAGGCGAGATAGAGCTCGGCCGGATCGCGTGAGCCGCCCGCGGCATAGACGTAATCATGCAGCCTGCGCGCGATGCCCACGTCGAAAATATCGCCCGTCTCCTCGAACGCAGTAAACGCGTCCGCATCGAGCACCTCGGACCACATATAGCTGTAATAGCCCGACGCGTAGCCGCTGCCGGCAAAGACATGCTGAAAATGGGTGGGCCGGTGACGCATGACGATCTCGCGCGGCATCCCGATGCGTTCGAGCGCGGCGTGCTCGAACGCCGTGATATCGAAGGCGGCGCGCTCAGGCTTTCCATCTTCTGACTGCAGGTGGAGCTCGAGATCAACGAGCGCGGACGCGACGTATTCCACCGTGGCAAAGCCCTGATTGAACGTCCGCGCCGCAATCAGCCGGCGTAACAAATCCCGCGGCATTGGCTCCCCGGTCTCGCAGTGTACGGCAAAGCGGCCCAGAACCTCTGGCCGCTCGAGCCAATGCTCGTAGAGCTGCGAGGGCAACTCGACCCAATCCTGCAGCACGCTCGTTCCCGACACCGCGGGGTAGGTGACATCGGAAAGCAGGCCATGCAAGGCGTGGCCGAATTCGTGGAACAGCGTTCTTGCATCATCGAAGGATAGGAGAGGGGGCTTGCCCGCGCTCGCCCTGGAGAAATTCGTCACGTTGATGACGAGCGGACTGATGTCGCCCGCGAGCTTTTCCTGCTCGCGCAGGCTGTCCATCCAGGCGCCGCTCTTTTTTGAGGCGCGCGCGAAATAGTCGCCGAAGAAGAGCCCGCGATGACGTCCCTGCGCGTCGCGCACTTCCCACGCCCGCACGTCATCGTGCCAGACCGGCACATCGTGGCGACGCTCGAAGGTGAGACCGAACAGCGTATTGGCGGTGAAGAAGGCGGCCTCGATCATCTCATCAAGCTGGAGATACGGCTTGATGCTCGCCTCATCCACATCGCAGCGCGCCTTGCGCAGCTTTTCGGCGTAATGGCGCCAGTCCCACGCCGCGAGGGTGAAATTCTTTCCCTCCGCCTGCACCATCTCCTGCATGGCATCGCGGTCCGCAAGCGCGCGCCGCCGTGCCGGCGTCCAGACCCGGTCGAGCAGCGCGCGCACCGCTTCCGGCGTCTTTGCCATGGTGTCGTCGAGCCGGTAATGGGCATAGGTCGCATAGCCGAGGAGCCGCGCGCGCTCACCCCGCAGCGCCAGCATTTCCGCAATGATCGCCTTGTTGTCGGTTGCGCCGCCGTTCTCGCCGCGCGCGATCCACGCGCGGAAAATCTTCTCGCGCAGATCGCGCCGCTGCGAGAACTGCAGGAACGGCTCGACCATGGAGCGCGAGAGCGTGATCGCATGCTTGCCGGGCAGGCCGCGTTCCTCGGCGGCCGCGCGCGCGGCGGCGCGCAGGAAATCGGGAAGCCCGGCCAGGTCCTCCTCGCGCTCGAGTTCGAGAACGTAGCTCTGCTCGTCCGCAAGCACATTCTGGCCGAAGGTCGTGCCCAGCGATGCAAGCCGCTCGTTGATTTGCGCCAGTCGTGCCTTGGCGGCCGGATCAAGCGCGGCACCGGCACGCTTGAACATGAGGTGATAGCGATCGAGCACGCGTTGTTGCTCTGCGTTGAGGCCGAGATCGCCGCGGCGGGCATGCAGCGCATCGACGCGCAGGAACAGCGTCTCATTCATCAGGATGGCATTCCAGTGCCGGGCGCGTAGCGGCGCGAGCTCGCGCTCGATCGCAAGCAGCGCGTCATTGGTATGGGCGCTTGCAAGCAGGTGGAACACGTCGCTCACGCGCGCGAGCAGTTGCCCCGCTCGTTCGAGTGCCTCGATGGTATTGGCAAACGTAGCCGGCGCCGGATTGCCGGCAATGTCCGCCACTTCCGAGGCGTGACTTGCAAATGCCTGCGTGAAGGCCGGCATGAAATGCTCGGGCTTGATACGCGCGAACGGCGGCACGCCAAACGGCGCGGTCCAGTCCTCAAGCAGAGGATTCTTGTCTTGCGCGGAGGAAATCGATGCTTGGTTCATGATGGCTACATCGGGACGACGGACGACAGCTGGTAGGTTGGGTCGAGCCCTCTTGGCGAGACCCAACACGTCACGCAATGTTGAGTCTCGTGAAGAACTCGACCCAACCTACGGCACTACGGCACCCATCCGTCCCCTGTCCTCCTTCCTACCCCGGCATGAACTGGGTGCCAAAGTTCGCGAATGTCGCTTCCGGCACGCGGAAATTCGTGGCGAGCAGGAGGTGCGGATTGGCGGCAATCCATGCCGAGAGCGAGATCGACTCATAGGTGCCGTTGTTGAGCACGATCAACAATTCGAGGTCCTCGCTGCCGGCATTCTCGATATAGTGGCCATAGCCCTGGGGCACGTAGCCGACGTCGCCCGCTGCGAATTGCTCCATGCGCACGCGCCCATGCGAGCCGAACACGCTCATGCGCGCGCGGCCGGAAATGTAATACTGCCACTCATCGGCGTTGGGATGCCAGTGCAGCTCGCGCATCCCGCCCGGCTTGATGCGCATCAGCGCCCCCGTCACGGTCACCGAGATCGGGAATTCGCGCTGTGAAACCAGGCGATTGGTACCACCCGGATAGCTTTCCGGACGCTGTGCCAGCAACTGGTAGCGATGGGTGAGCGCACCGCTGTTGAGCGAGCCGGCTGCTGGATCGGAGGGAAGCGGCGGAGGCACCGGCCCCTTGGCGATATAAACCTCGCTCTTTGGAAAATTCGCAAACGTCTGCGCCGGCACGCCGAAATTTTTGGCGAGCACCTCGGGCGGCGTGTGTCCGATCCAATCGGTGATGGAGAAGGTCCCGAACTCGGAGAAATAACCGTTGTCGAAAACGAGCACGAAGAGACAATCTTGCGTGCCGATGCCCTGGATCGAGTGCCCGAACCCGCGTGGAAAGTACCACACGTCCCCCGGCCCGAAGTCGACGATCTGGGAATGGCCCTTCGGGTCGATGGTCGTGACGCGGCACTGGCCCTTGATGACGTAGGCCCATTCCGCGGCATTCGCGTGCCAATGCAGCTCGCGCAGCCCGCCGGGCGAAAGCGACATCAGCACGCCCGCGAGCTTCTCCGATACCGGAAATTGCACAACCGTCGCTTCCTTGGCCCAGCCGCCGTCCCACGACTTGGGTGCCACGGCACCGAGCGCAAAGCGAAATGACGGAAGCTCGGCGCCCGCGAGCACGGCCGGCGTCGGTCCGTATGGCGGTTGTCCGTCGGCGAGCGCGTCTGCGCCCGCCGCTACAGCGATCATGCCGCCGGTTGCTGCTGCACCCAGCACGTTGCGGCGCGAGAATTCGGTCATGTGAGTCTCCTCATCCCTGATCGCTCCATTTGAGCGCGAATGAATTGCGCACGCAGGCGCGCTTTATCGATCGGGCGTACGCCGATCAAGTTGCACCGCGCGTGCATTTAGCCGCAGCAGGTTCGGTGCTTAGCGCCAACCAATGGTAAAGAGCAAACGCCCGCAGAAACGGAGATGCCCCGATGACCGCTATTACGCTCGACCAGGCCGACCGACTCATTGATGCCATCCTCGCGCGCGGCGCGGCGCTCGACTGCCGCCCGCTGGCGGTCATTGTGGTCGAGCCCGGCTGCAAGGTGAAGGCCTTCAAGAAAGAGGACGGCAGCTCCATGATCCGATTCGAAATGGCGTATGGCAAAGCCTATGCCGCGCTCGCCATGGGCCGCTCGTCGAAGCTCGTGAAG
>CATPCO010000618.1 GCA_955652925.1 uncultured Xanthobacteraceae bacterium
GATCACTGCCGCGGGGCAAGGAATTGGGCGCGCTATTGCCGAAGCGTTCGCCGCCGAGGGCGCAGTCGTTGTGGCAACCGACGTGGATGAGAAAAAGCTGGACGAACTGAAAGCCGCCAGGAAGCTCAAGCTTGATGTGCGCTCAACCGAGGCCGTCGATTCGATGGCGCGAAATCTTAAACAAGAACTCGGCCCGCTCGACATCCTCGTCAATTGCGCGGGCTATGTGCATCACGGCAGTGTGCTCGACTGCTCCGAGCAGGACTGGGACTTCACGTTCGACCTCAACGTCAAGTCCATGCACCGCACCATCAAGGCGTTTCTCCCGGACATGCTGGAAAAACAGTCAGGCTCGATCGTCAACATCTCATCGGCGGTATCCTCGATCCGCGGCGTTCCTGACCGTTATGTGTATGGCGCAAGCAAAGCAGCAGTCATCGGGCTCACCAAGGCGGTCGCGGCCGACTTCATCAGGCAAGGCATTCG
This sequence comes from uncultured Xanthobacteraceae bacterium, assembly GCA_955652925.1. Classification (GTDB taxonomy): domain Bacteria; phylum Pseudomonadota; class Alphaproteobacteria; order Rhizobiales; family Xanthobacteraceae; genus VAZQ01. The sequence goes on from CATPCO010000618.1 coordinate 487, forward strand.
GGCGAATGCCATCTGCCCGGGCACGATCGAATCCCCTTCGCTTGAGGGACGAATCCGGGAGCGGTCGCAGGCAACCGGCAAATCGCTCGGCGAGGTCGAACGGGCTTTCATCGAGCGCCAGCCCATGGGGCGCCTGGGCAAACCTGGGGAAGTGGCCGCGCTTGCCGTCTTCCTCGCCTCGGATGAGGCAAGCTACATCACGGGCCAAGCTCATCTCGTGGACGGCGGCATGGCGCTTTAGCAACCAACTGATGCAACTAAGGGCTAAGTATTGGCGGGACCGAAAGAGATTCGAGCTCCTGACCCCCGGATTCGTAGTCGTGACAAGTTATTGTTTTTGCTAGATCGCGTTAGGCATTGCTTTCTCCCGGACGCGGTCGCCCTTGAATCAAGCCTCCACGTACTCCGCAATGCTGGAGGGTTCAGGCACTGGCAAGCCGTCTTCCTTCAATCCCTCGATGTGAAACCGGATTGCATTCCGGATTTCATGCTCAACCGCCTTAACAGTATGGCCGGTAGCGACGCAGCCCGGAAGGTCCGGTACATAGGCCGAATAGTTGCCGTCCGCTTTTTCGATGACAATGGCATAGCGCATCAGCGCTGCTCCTTTAGGCCTGATTGTTTCAGAATACTGTTCCAAGTCCCGGGTGCAAGGTCGTCCGAACACCTATATGTTCTGTTCATCGCCCCGATCGTCTAACGGAACCATTGCTGAATCATGGGGTTAAGAGACTTTTGGGGTATGCCGCGCATAAAATCCCCTGCCGTTCGGTATACGCTAGCCTCAGTTTCAACAGAGATTGGAATGCCGGACCGTGGTCATGCCCAATCGTGCCCCTCCAGTCCTCAACGACCTGACGAAAATAGCCGTCCTGCTCGACGTTGATGGCACCATCGTCGATATCGCGCCCACACCGCGCGAAGTTTTTGTGCCGCATTCGCTGCGCGAGACACTGGAGCGACTGTGGGAGCGCACGGGCGGCGCGGTCGCGTTCGTGAGCGGGCGGCCCATCAGCGAGCTTGATCTCTTGTTCTCTCCGCTCCAGCTCCCGGCGATCGGCGGACACGGCGCCGAATTTCGTATCACGGCCGGTAAACCGCCCGCGGCGCCGCGGCTGCGCCCGCTTGACCCCGGCATCAAGCGCCGGTTCGCGGCGATCGCCGAGGCAGGTCCGGGAATCATCCTCGAGGACAAAGGATACTCGCTCGCACTCCACTATCGCCTTGCTCCGGAGAAGGAGCAGCTTGTCCGCGAGGCGGCAGCGAAAATCGCCGCCGGCATCAACGGGGCGATCGAATTGTTGCCGGGAAAGCTCGTCGTGGAGGTGAAACAGCCGGGAGTGACCAAGGCGACCGCGGTGCGCGAGTTGATGACCTACCCGCCATTCGCAGGACGCCATCCCATTTTCATCGGCGATGACGTCACCGACCTCGGCGTGTTTGACATCATTCCCGAGCTCTGCGGAACCGGCGCTTCGGTCGGTCGGGTCGTCCCCGGCATCCAGTGTTATTTCGAGCAGCCGAGCGACGTGCGCCACTGGCTCGAACAGATCAGTCGGAATCGTGCGCTTGCCGCCTCATGACTGATCACGGACTTGATCTTGCGGTGATCGGCAACGGCCGCACCGCTGCGCTCGTCACTCCAACGGCGCGCATCGTGTGGTGGTGCTTCCCGCGCTTTGACAGCGATCCGATCTTCTGCCGGCTTGTTGCAGGCGATGAAGAGAAGGGATTTACCGACGTCGTGCTCGACGGCATGGTCGACTTCCAGTCGGAGTATCTGCGCAACACCGCGATCGTCTCGACCGTTCTGACCGACCAGCAGGGCGGCGCGGTCCGCATTACTGACTTCGCGCCGCGGCACCAGCAGTTTGGCCGCGTCTTTCGTCCGCCGCAGCTCATACGCATTATCGAGCCGGTGGCAGGGCTGCCCCGAGTCACCGTTCGCTTCCGGCCCACCCATCATTACGGACATCCCTTCAAGCAGCATTCAAGCGGCAGCAATCATATTCGCTTTCTCAGTGAAGAGACGACGTTGCGGCTTACCAGCGACGCTCCGCTTTCCTACATCGAACGCGAAGCGCCTTTTGTGCTCACGCGTCCGTTGCATCTCGTCTTCGGTGTCGATGAGCCGTTTCAGGGCGTGCTTGAGACGACGTGCCGGGAATTTTGCGATCGCACTATCGACCATTGGCTGGAATGGTCGCGCGGACTTTCTATCTCGTACGATTGGCAGGACGAAATTATTCGAGCGGCGATCACGCTCAAGCTCAGCAATTTCGAGGAGACCGGCGGCATTATTGCCGCTCACACCACCTCCATTCCCGAGGCGCCGGCATCGGGCCGCAACTGGGACTATCGCTATTGCTGGATGCGCGATGCCTATTTCGTCGTGAAGGCACTCAACCGAATTGGCGCAACTCAAACGATGGAGGATTTCATCTCCTACACATTGGGCATCGCTTCGAACACGAACGAGCCCATGCGTCCGGTGTACGGGGTCGTGCCGATTGATCCCATGCATGAAAGAACAGCGAGCGCGCTCAAAGGCTATCGCGGCGACGGACCTGTGCGCATCGGCAACGCGGCCGCTGAGCAGGTTCAGAACGACGCCTACGGCAGCATCATCCTCGCGGCCATGCCCATGTTCTACGACCGCAGGCTCCCGCGCCCTGGCGATGAAGGATTGTTTCGACTGCTCGAAATGCTGGGCACCAAGGCGGGCGAGCTCGCGCTCGAAGCGGACAACGGCATCTGGGAATATCGCGGGCGCCAGCGCATCCATACCCATTCGACCGCCATGTGCTGGGCCGGCTGTCACCGCCTCGCTGCCATTGCCGAGCAGCTCGGCCTGCCTGATCGCGCCGCCCATTGGAATTCAGTGGCGGATCCCGTGCTGCACGCGCTGCTGCAAAGCGCCTGGAATGAAAAGCGCCAGGCGTTTACGGCAGCATTCGGGTCCGATGATCTCGATGCCAGCGTTCTCCTCCTGCCGGATCTCGGCGCGATCGAGGCCGAAGACCCGCGTTTTCGCAGTACCGTCAAGGTGATGGAGAGCGAACTTTTACGGAAAAAGCACGTTATGCGTTACGCGGCGGCGGACGATTTCGGCCTGCCGGCAACCGCTTTCCTCATTTGCCGGTTCTGGTTGGTCGACGCCTGGTGGTCGCTTGGACGTCGTGACGAGGCACGCGAATTGTTCGTCGATGCGCTGGCATACCGCAACCGGTACGGGCTTTTGTCAGAAGACATCGACCCGCAAACCGGAGTATTGTGGGGCAACTTTCCGCAGACCTACTCGATGGCGGGGTTGATCTTGAGCGCGATGCGCCTGTCGCGAAGTTGGGAGGATCGATATTGGCGCGGCTGATTGTCGTATCGAATCGCGTGGCGGTTCCGAGCCGCGACGGCAGCAATCAAGCCGGCGGTCTCGCAGTAGCGGTGCGCTCGCTGCTCAAACGCCACGGCGGGCTGTGGTTTGGCTGGAGCGGCACGGTTTCCGCCGACGATGAGGTGTCCACCCGCACAATCCAGCAGGGCGGGATGTCCTATATCGTTACCGATCTCACCGCCTCGGATTATCAGGAATACTACAGTGGCTTCGCCAATCGGGTGCTGTGGCCCATCCTGCATTACCGGCTCGATCTCGCCGAATTCTCGCGCCGCGATCTGAGCGGCTATCGGCGCGTCAACGTCCTTTTCGCCAATCAGATAACGGAATGGCTGCGGCCCGACGACATCGTCTGGGTGCACGATTATCATCTCATCCCGCTGGCAAAGATGCTGCGTGATCGCGGTCATCAGAACCGGATCGGGTTTTTCCTGCATGTTCCTTTTCCGCCGCCGGAGATTCTGACGGCTTTGCCGAATCACGAATGGCTCATCCCGCAGCTGAGCGCCTATGATTTGGTCGGCTTTCAGACCGCGAATGACGCCACCAATTGCGCGCGCTACTTCGAGAGCGAGTGCCGGCTGCCAAAACGCGCGGCCCTTACCTACCAGGTCGGCGAGCGCAACGTGCGTATCGGCGTTTTTCCCATTGGGATCGAGACCAACGAGTTCAACCGGCTGGCCCGGCGCTCCGTACGTTCGGCCCTGGTGCGTAACTTGGTCGATAGCCTCGCCGGCCGAGCCATGGTGATCGGCGTCGACCGGCTCGACTATTCCAAGGGTCTAGCCCAGCGGCTGGACGCCTTTGAACGGTTTCTGGCGGGCTATCCGGATTGGCGCGGCAAGGTGACTTATGTGCAGATCACGCCGAAGAGCCGATCGGAAATTCAGGAATATGCCGAAATGGAGCGCACCATCAGCGAAGCCGCCGGGCGCATAAACGGAACCTATGGCGAGATCGCATGGACCCCTATCCGCTACGTCAACCGTGCTTATAACCGCAGCGTCCTGGCTGGCCTTTATCGCTCGGCGCGGGCTGCGCTCGTCACTCCCTTGCGCGACGGCATGAACCTGGTTGCAAAGGAGTACGTGGCGGCGCAGGACCCCGATGACCCCGGAATGCTCATTCTGTCGCGGTTTGCCGGAGCGGCGGCGGAGTTGACCGCGGCCCTCCTTGTCAATCCCTATGACCCGGAAACGGTTGCCGTCTCTATCTCACATGCGCTTTCCATGCCGCTGGAGGAACGGCGCAGCCGCCACAAGGCGATGATGCAGGTCATCTCCGACAACGACCTCAAATCCTGGGGCGACCGGTTCTTGGCATCCTTGACCAAGGAAGCCGACCTGCCGCTCTGGCATGAGCATCTCGGACTGCGGCCGCTGGAGAATTCCAGCATCGCGTAAATGCGCCCTGCTGTAGGTGGCCAAAGGTACGCGCACGAACCTTTGACCATGACATCAATCCGTCACACGCGCCTTTGCTCACCTACGACGCTTGCTCCGGGTGCCCGAAAACGCGTCATCGGAACCTTTCCGCGGGGAATGACGTTGGCGGCGAGAGCTGGGTTCCAGCGGGAGCAAAACCCATGAAAATCGCGCAAATTGCGCCGCTCGTCGAGAGCGTGCCGCCTCGGCTATATGGCGGAACCGAGCGTATTGTGTCCTACCTCAGTGACGAGCTGGTCAACCTAGGCCACAACGTCACGCTATTTGCCAGCGGCGATTCAGTCACCAGCGCGAAGCTCGTTCCGTGCGCGTCCATGGCGCTGCGGCTCGATGCCAATGTCCGCGACCCCATACCCTATTACATGCTGATGCTCGACCGGGTGCGTGAGCGTGCCGACGAGTTTGACATCCTGCATTTCCACATCGATCAATTCCATTTTCCGCTCTTCCGCCCGATCGCCTGTCGCACCGTGACGACGCTGCATGGACGGCAAGACCTGCACGATCTCAAGCCTCTCTATGTTGGATTTGCCGACATGCCGCTGGTGTCGATTTCCGACCATCAGCGCGAGCCGGTCGCGCACAGCAATTTCGTCGCAACCGTGCATCACGGCATCCCCGCCAACCTGCTCGAGCCGAGCTACCACGCGGGCGGAGGCTATCTTGCGTTCCTCGGGCGCATATCGCCGGAGAAACGGCCGGACCGCGCCATTGAGATTGCACGCGCTGTCGGCGTTCCGCTCAAGATTGCCGCCAAGGTCGACCGCGTGGATGAAGCTTATTTTCACGAGCAGATTGCCCCGTTGTTGCAGCAGCCGGGTATCGAGTTTCTCGGCGAAATCAATGAGCGCAGCAAGAGTGAGTTTCTTGGCGGGGCCTTGGCCCTTCTGTTCCCGGTTGACTGGCCGGAGCCGTTCGGACTGGTGATGATCGAGGCCATGGCTTGCGGCACGCCTGTTCTCGCCTTCCGCCGCGGCTCGGTCGAAGAAATCGTGGAGCCGGGTATTACCGGCGCGATCGTCGATAGCGTTGATGAGGCGGTGCACGCGTTGCCGCGCGTTCTCGCGCTCAGCCGCCGACGCGTGCGGTGCCGTTTTGAACAGCGCTTCACCGCCACCCGGATGGCGAAAGACTATCTCGCGGTCTATCATTCACTGGTTGAGCGCGCTGCGCCGGCGGAGCACGTGTCTGAGCTTGTCCCGCTGCAGCCTGCTCTGGAAGCAGGAATGAACTGACAGGAATTGCATGGCGACCGAGAGCGCCGCAGTTGCGAGACTGCTGCACGATGACGTTCCGGAGGCGCGCTTCTACATTCCGGCTACCGCGCCGGCGATGCGATCGCGGCATGTCCTCAAGCTCGATGACAGCTTTCTCGTGCTGGACAGTCACGGCGATATCGGCGTCTCGGCGGCCGGACCCGACGGCCTGTTTCATTGCGACACGCGATTTCTTTCCCACCTCGAATTCCTCGTCAATGGGATGCAGCTTTTACAGTTGGGGTCGAACGTACGCGATGATAACACGCTGCTGAGCATCGATCTCACCAATCCCGACATCTATTTCGAGAACCGTCTGGTCTTGCCGAAAGATACCCTGCACGTGGTGCGCACGGTCTTTCTGCTGCGCGCGGCAGCGTACCAGCGATTTGCCATCCGCAATTATGGCGAGGAGACAGTGGATTTGCGCCTCACCATGCTGTTCGACGGCGACTTTGCCGATCTCTTTGAAGTGCGCGGGCTCAGGCGCGCCCGGCGCGGCAGCATCGCGCGCGAAACGGTGCCCCCGGCGACAGCGCGGCTCCTCTATGAGGGTCTCGATGGCAAGCTGCGCCGCACCGACGTGAATCTCTCCCCCAGCCCGCGCGAGCTCGGTGAAACCAGCGCGGCCTACCAAATCGAGCTGGCGTCCGGGCAGGCCACGACAATCGATCTTTCAATTGCGTGCGGTGAGCCGCAACCGCCGCAACCCGTTGCGCCGCTGCGCGCCATGCGCACCGTTTATCGCAACCGGCGCGCCGCTTCCCGCAACGTCACAACCGTGACGACGTCCAACGATCTGTTCAACGAGATGCTGTGCCGGTCCATGTCCGATCTGTACATGCTGATCAGCAACACGCCGCAGGGGCGCTATCCCTATGCCGGTATCCCCTGGTATTCGACAACATTCGGACGCGACGGCTTGATCACCGCAATGCAGATGCTGTGGCTTGACCCCCGCGTTGCGCTCGGCGTGCTGCGGCGGCTCGCTGCATTCCAGGCAAAGACGACGGACGCGGCCTCGGATGCCGAGCCCGGAAAGATCCTGCATGAGATGCGCAGCGGCGAAATGGCCGAGTTGGGGGAGGTGCCTTTCGGCCTCTACTACGGGAGCGTCGACTCCACGCCTCTCTTCGTCATGCTCGCCGGCCTTTATGTCGAACGCACCGGGGATGAGGCGGCTCTCGCCGAGCTGTGGCCAGCGATCGAGGCAGCGCTTTCCTGGATGGATCAATTCGGCGACCTCGACGGCGACGGCTTCATCGAATATCAGCGCGCGGCGGAGAATGGACTTGCCAACCAGGGCTGGAAGGATTCGCCGGATGCCATCTTTCATGCCGACGGCCGGCTCGCCGAGGGGCCGATCGCGCTTGTGGAGGTGCAAGGCTACGCTTTCTACGCCAAGCGCCTTGCGGCGCGTTGCGCCAAACGTCTCGGCATGCCGGACAAGGCGCATCGGCTCGACACTCAGGCCGACGATCTCGCGCGACGCTTCGACGCGAGCTTCTGGTGCCCGGACATCGGAATGTATGCGCTCGCGCTCGACGGCAACAAAGAGCAATGCCGGGTGCGCAGCTCCAATGCCGGCCAGGTGCTGTTTACCGGCATTGCGGCGCCCGAACGCGCCTGCAAGGTGGGCGAGGCCATGGCAGGAGCAAAATTCTTCTCCGGCTGGGGCATCCGCACCATTGCCACGGGCGAGGCGCGCTATAATCCGATGTCCTATCACAACGGCTCGGTTTGGCCGCACGACAATGCGTTGATTGCGCTCGGGCTCGCCCGCTGCGGGCTCAAAGACTGCCTCGATCGCGTGTTCAAAGGTTTGTTTGATGCCGGAAACTATATGGAGATGCGGCGGCTGCCGGAATTGTTCTGCGGTTTTCAGCGCGGGCGCGGCCGCGGGCCCACGCTCTATCCCGTGGCATGCTCGCCCCAGGCCTGGGCAAGCGCCACCCCTTTCACGCTGATTGAAGCATCGATTGGACTCCAGTTCGATCCGGCCGCGAACGAAATCCGCCTGCGCAATCCGAGCCTGCCGTCATTCCTCGAGGACATCGTGCTGCGCGATCTGCAGCTCAACGGGGCGAGCGTGGACGTCAAGCTGCGCCGCCATCGCAGCAGTGTGTCCGTCGAGGTGGTCGAGCAACGCGGCGAGGTCCAGGTCTCGGCCGTGTTCGGCTGAGCGCCTCTCGGCCAGCGGCAACTTTCGATTGCAGGCCATTCAAATCTCCTCTTGAAGGAGAGAATAAGATGCTTGAAACATCAAGATATATTTTATAATACGCTTTTCTGATTTCTTGCATACGATTCCTGATGATTTCTGGCGCACAGTTGCGGGCCTCGCGTGCCCTGCTTGGGATTGATCAGCGCAAGCTGGCGGCGCTGTCGGCGCTCTCGCTTCCGACCATCCAGCGCATGGAGGCGAGCGATGGGGTCATCCGCGGCAATGTCGATTCCCTGATGAAGCTCGTCGCCGCGCTTGACGCCGCCGGCATCGAGCTCATTGGCGAGAACGCCAGTAGCAGCGGTCGCGGACGCGGCGTGCGGTTCAAGGCGGCCGCTTCGTGATCGCAACCATCGTCCTCGTTTGCGCGCTGCTGTTGCTGCTGCTTGCAATTGCAGCCGTCGCGCTCGCGCGCTCTGCGATCGCCAACGCGCTCGTTTATGGCGCAACGCTCGTGCTCGCGCTCGTTTGCCTCGGGGCAGGAGCAACGCAGTTGTTCGGCGGCGCTGCTCCCGTAACCGTCGCATTGCCGCTTGGACTGCCCTGGATGGGCGCCCATTTTCGCATGGACGCGCTTTCGGCGTTCTTCATTGTGGTGGTCGACCTCGGCGTCGCAGCGGCGAGCCTTTTCGCCGTGGGCTACGGGCGTCACGAGCAAGCGCCGGCGCGCGTGCTGCCGTTCTATCCCGCATTCGTTGCCGCAATGAATCTCGTCGTGCTCGCCGGCGACGCCTTCACCTTTCTACTTTCATGGGAGTTCATGTCGCTGTCGTCGTGGGCGCTGGTCATGGCCCATCACCATGTCCCTGAGAATGTACGCGCCGGCCAGGTGTATCTGGTCATGGCGAGCTTCGGCACACTCGCGCTCCTGCTTGCTTTTGGTCTACTGGCCGGCCCTGATGGGGGATACACGTTCGCAGAAATTCGCAATTCCCATCCTTCGCCCGCGCAGGCCGCGCTGGTGCTGTGTCTTGTCCTCACCGGCGCAGGCTCGAAAGCAGGCCTTCTTCCATTGCACGTCTGGCTGCCGCTCGCGCATCCCGCTGCGCCAAGCCACGTCTCGGCCCTGATGAGCGGTGTCATGACCAAAGTGGCGGTCTATGGATTCCTGCGCAATGTGTTCGATCTCGTCGGCGAGCCGGCCTGGTGGTGGAGCATGGTCGTTCTTGCGCTTGCCGGCGTCACGTGCGCGATGGGCGTGCTTTATGCGCTGATGCAGCACGACCTCAAACGGCTGCTGGCCTATCACACCGTCGAGAACATTGGCATCATTTTCATTGGGCTTGGCTTGGCGCTCGCTTTCAAATCCTACGGGATGGGCTGGGCGGCGGCGCTGGCGCTCACCGCCGGACTGCTGCACGTCTTCAATCATTCACTGTTCAAGAGTCTCCTGTTCTTCGGTGCGGGCGCAGTGCTGTCCGCCACCAACGAACGCGACATGGAGCATCTCGGCGGTCTCATTCACCGGATGCCGCAGACGGCGTTTGCCTTTCTGGTCGGGTGCGCCGCGATTTCAGCCTTGCCGCCGCTCAACGGCTTCGTATCGGAATGGCTGACCTTCCAGGCGATCCTCATCAGCCCGCAACTGCCGTCATGGGGATTGAAGTTCCTGGTACCGGCGGTCGGCGCCTTGCTCGCGCTCTCGGCTGCGCTTGCCGCGGCGTGCTTCGTCAAGGCTTTCGGCGTGACATTTCTCGGACGCGCCCGCGGCGCCGCCGCGGGTGCCGCGCATGAAACGGATTGGTTCTCGCTCACGGCCATGTTTTCTTTCGCGACGCTCTGCCTGTTCGCCGGCATTCTCCCGGGCCTCTTTATCGACGCGCTCGCGCCTGTCGTGCAAAGCCTGATCGGCGATCGCATGCCGGTGCAAACCGGGGTCGCATGGCTCTCGATCGTGCCGATTGCCGAAGGCCGCAGCTCCTACGACGGGCTTCTGGTCTTTCTATTCATGATCATCTCCGGGGCGATTGCGGCGATTGCCATACACCGTCTTGCCTCGGACAAATTGCGGCGCGGTCCGGCATGGGATTGCGGTTATCCCGACGCAAGTCCCCTCACGCAGTACACGGCCGGGAGCTTCGCCCAACCAATCCGGCGTGTGTTCGGGACCGTGGTGTTTCGCGCGCGCGAGACGGTTGAAATGCCTCCGCCCGGCGATCCGCGCCCGGCGCGGTTTCGCGTCGCGCTGCATGATCCGATCTGGGACGCACTCTATGCGCCCGTAACGGACGCCATCACCGCGACGGCGGAGCGCCTGAACCACCTGCAGTTCCTGACGATTCGCCAATTCCTGAGCCTCGTCTTCGCTGCCCTCGTCATCCTGCTCCTGGTGCTCGCGCTATGGCCCTGATCGCAGACTTCGCAGTCCAGGGCGCGCAGATGCTCATCGTGTTGTTCTTGGCGCCGCTACTCACCGGAGTTGTACGCAAGACCAAGGCGCGGCTTCTCCGGCGGCGGGGTCCATCGCTCGTGCAGCCCTATCGCGACCTTGTGCGCCTCATGCGCAAGGAAGTCGTGCTGGCCGAAACTGCATCGTGGCTGTTCCGGGTCATTCCATACCTCATTTTCGCCGCGACCTGGGTGGCGGCATCGCTCGTTCCGACCTTTCGCGCCGGGCTACTGTTCTCCTGGTCGGCCGACCTCATCGCCATCATCGCCTTGCTGGGCAGCGCTCGTTTTTTTCTCGCTCTCGCCGGACTCGATGTGGGCACCAGCTTCGGCGGCATCGGCTCAAGCCGCGAGGTGATGATCGCCTCGCTGGCCGAGCCGGCCATGATCATGATCGTATTCACGCTCGCGCTTGTTGCCGGATCGACCCAGCTCTCGACCATGGCGGGCTTCCTGGTGTCGCCGGCGGTGGGCCTTCGCGTCTCGCTCGGCCTTGCTCTGATCGCGCTGATCATGGTCGCCATTGCGGAGAACGCGCGCATCCCGGTCGACAATCCAGCAACGCATCTCGAGCTCACCATGGTGCATGAGGCCATGGTGCTGGAATATTCGGGGCGCCATCTCGCGCTCATCGAGCTTTCAGCCTCGCTCAAGCTTCTTCTGTATGTCTCGCTCATCGCTTGCCTGTTTGTGCCATGGGGCTTATCGGCTCCGGGCACCGGCTTCGCGGCCGTTGCGGTGGGTGCGCTGTCATATACCGGGAAGCTCGCAGGCGGCGGCATCCTGCTCGCACTGTTTGAAACATCGATTGCCAAGATGCGAGTGTTCCGCGTACCGGAGTTTCTCGGCGCCGCGCTGATGCTCGGACTTTTGGCGACGCTTTTGCGGTTCGTGTCGCGGAGCCTTTGATGCACGGCATCAGCTTTGACGTCGCTCACATGCTTGCAGGCTCCCTCGTGCTGGTGAGCTTTCTGCAGCTATATCAGGACCGCCTCTACGCGCTGCTCAACATCTACGCCCTTCATGCGTTGGTGCTGGCGCTATCAGTTGCCTGGCAGGCCTACGTTCAGCAGGCGCCACATCTCTACGTGACCGCGGCAATCGCGCTCCTTTTCAAAGCGATCATCATCCCGGTCGTACTGCACCGGATCATCGTGCGTCTCGGCATCCATCGCGAGATCGAAAAGGTTGTCGGTGTCGGGCCGGCGATGCTGCTCGGAATGGGGCTGGTGGCGCTTGCGATGGTGGTCATGCTGCGGGTCACCATGGAAGCCGATCCGCTCGCGCGGGAAGACCTGGCGTTTGCGCTTTCAGTGGTCCTGCTCGGCCTGCTCATGATGGTGACACGGCGCAATGCCGTGGGACAGGTGGTCGGATTCATGTCGCTCGAGAACGGGCTGGTGCTGGCGGCAACCGGGGCGAAAGGAATGCCGCTGGTGGTCGAGATCAGTATCGCGTTCTCGGTTCTGATCGCTTTCATCGTGATCGGTATCTTCCTGTTCCGCATCCGCGAACGCTTTGACACCGTGGATCTGCAGGCGCTCGATCGCTTTCGCGGAGAGCGGCCATGACACTCGGTCCGATCGCCGCGGTCCTGCTGATACCCGTGGTTGCCGCGGTCCTGCTGATACCCGTGGTTGCCGCGGTGCTGCTCGCCGCGTTACCGGGCTACCGCCTGACCGCCCGGATCAACGTGGTCGCAACGCTTGCCACCTTCCTTGTCGCCTTGTCGCTGTTCTTCGGCCGCCCGAGCCAGACTCCGTATTTTCACGTCGACGATCTCAACAATGTTTTAATCGTGCTCACCACGTTCGTAGGCTTCACGACCAGCGTGTTCAGCGCGAGCTATATCGGGCACGAGCTTGCGATCGGACGGCTCACCCCGACGTTCCTGCGCTTCTATCACGCGATGTATCAGGTCTTGATGTTTGCCATGAACCTTGCGCTCGTCGCCAATAATATCGGGTTGATATGGGTCGCAATCGAGCTCGCGACGCTCACCACCGTGCTCATGGTCGGCATCTACCGCACCCACGAGGCGCTCGAAGCAGCCTGGAAATACTTCATTCTTGGCAGCGTCGGTATCGCGCTTGCCCTGTTCGGTACCATCCTCATCTACATGGCAGGCAGGCCCGTGATCGGAGAGGGTGCCGACGCTATGGTTTGGACAAGCCTGGTTGCGCGCGCGGCCGAATTTGATCCCGCGCTGCTCAACCTGGCATTTGTCTTTTTGCTCCTCGGCTATGGGACCAAGGTCGGGCTTGCACCGCTGCATGCCTGGCTGCCCGACGCCCATTCGGAAGGTCCCACGCCGATTTCGGCGGTGCTCTCGGGTCTCCTCCTCAATGTCGCGCTCTATGCGCTGCTGCGCTTCAAGATGCTGCTTGCCGCCAATCCTGCCGCGCTTGCCCCGGGGCCCCTGATGGTGACCATGGGCCTCATCTCACTGGTGTTCGCGGCGTTCATGCTCTACCGCCGGCGCGACATCAAACGCCTGTTCGCCTATTCCTCCATCGAGCATATGGGCATCATCACGTTCGCCTTCGGCATGGGCGGGGCGCTCGCCAACTTTGCCGGGCTCTTGCACATGACCATGCATTCCCTGACGAAATCGGCAATCTTCTTCGCCGTCGGTCACGTCGCGCAGGTCAAAGGTACGCAACGCATCGCAGACATGGGCGGCCTGACCGAAACGCACCCCGTGCTCGGATGGGGCCTGGTCCTGGGGGTGGTTGCGATTGCGGGCTTGCCGCCGCTCGGGATCTTTACCAGCGAGTTTCTGGTCGTGACCTCCACATTCGCGCGCTCGCCGTTCCTCGCGCTCATTCTCGTATTCGGATTACTGGTGGGATTTGCGGCGCTGTTCCAGCGGCTCAATACCATTGCGTTCGGCGAACCGCGCGGCGAGCGCGGAGAGACCCACGCATCCTACATTCCCATGTTCGCCCATCTCGCCCTTGTTCTGGCCGCCGGCATCTATCTGCCGCCGTCGCTGGTGGGATGGTTTCAGAACGTCGCGAAAGTGTTGGGCTGAAGATGCCAGGGCTGATCGATACGATCGCGCGGCGCAAGGTTGACGCGCATCGCCCTTGTCCGCGCTTCATCGTCGACGAGGAGGGCTGGCGTTCTGTCTCTGCGCGACTTGCAGAGGGCCACTGGTGTCTGCTCGGCTTGTGGGGCGATACCGGCGTCGTGCACATGGCAGTGCTCGACGAAGCGCCGAGCCCCGCGCAAACGGCGGTCGTAAGCCTCGACTGCCCCGCCGGCCGCTTCCCTTCGGTTGGCGCGCTCAATCCAGCGGCCATCCGGCTCGAACGGGCGATCCGCAGC
>CATPCO010000619.1 GCA_955652925.1 uncultured Xanthobacteraceae bacterium
TAAAATCTGAGCCCGCTTAAGCCTGCGCGCCGCATGCTTGCCTGCGCTCAGAAGCGCGGTGAGCGCGGCCCGCTCCGTTTGGCCCCCCCAGCCGGCGTACCGGCAATTCCGATAGGGGGTGGCGGGTGGGAGATGAGGACCGTTGTCGTTCGTCTTGGCAGGAGTGCGCTACAAACCAGGTGAGGCTGCACCGCGAATCTGATGCTCGACCAATCAACGGCAGATGCTTTCGTTACCGCAGAGCTTGCGGCGGCTGAGATTGAAGCTCTAGCGCACGCTGAACGAGAGCGCATCATAGCTGAGGCGCAGACCACGGCTCGCGATATCGTCGCGGAAGCCGAGAGGGCTGCGCAAGAGATCGTAGCCAGCGCCGTGAAGATTAAGGCCGAAGCTGATCGCGCGCTTGATGACGCTAAAAGCAAGGCTGCGTGTATTCAAAAGCGGGCTCAGGCGGCTCTCGCGCTCGCGGAGAGTATCGCCAAGGGCCGACGCCTCATCGACACGTTCGGTGGCTAAAGCGGCCGTTCCGGCCGCTCTCAGTTGAGAGTAACTTGCTGCAAAATTCGTATCACGATGATCCAGTGCGTCATTGATAAAAGAAAAAGAGCTATAGCAGTCACTGCTCCTGATGGAGGGCGGCTCGCTTCAAAGGCGCTCATTCCCCTAGTCCCCTGAGGTATCCGTATCGTGCAGTGGCGCATTTTGCCCCAGCCGATGCACGGTACGGCATTCACCATCCGAACCGACGATTCACGGTGATACTGTTGTCACAACGAACCGCACAGCGGACCCGACCAACAGATGCAAATCACATTGACCGATTCGTTGGACAAAACAAACAGAAATTTAGTTCGCCTGGTTGAGGAATAACTGAGTGTTATCTCGAAACCACACAGTCGATTGAAGGAGTGGGCTACACTCAGCCCGAGCGGTCGATCGGGAGCCCCGGTTCCGATTGCAGCCGGGGGCTCTCGAAGTCCAGAGCAATCAGCGGCTGGCCGTAGCTGCGCCAAGACCGGCTCCGAGCCGCCGATTAGCCGCTTTCGCAGTTCTCGCGAAAAGTCTCTGGTACGAAAATGTTCTGGAAAACCAAGGAGTTCGGTCCAGCGTGTCGTAAAGCGACATTTGTGAGTTCGCACATCGTGGGACACGCAGGCACGAAAGCGCGAACTGCACCCAAAGAAAAGCCCGCCCGAAGCTTCCCTGCCGTTGCAAACCGATGAATGGCCGCTACTTTATCGTAGCGCGAAGTCGCACCGCGCCGCTGAAATTAACTGGGAAATGCCTGTGGAGCCCCAGATTCAGACTTTATTAACCATGCGTAGTTAACGTTCTAAGCCTGGAAGTGGCGAGGAAACGGATTGGCATGCGCGTTTTGCTGATTGAGGACGATCGCGCCACAGCTCAATCCATCGAGCTGATGCTAAAGTCCGAGAGTTTCAACATCTACACCACCGACCTTGGGGAAGAGGGGATCGATCTAGGCAAATTGTACGATTACGACATCATCCTGCTCGATCTGAACCTGCCGGACATCTCTGGCTTCGAGGTTCTCCGATCGCTGCGCGTCTCCAAGGTCAAGATACCCATTCTGATCCTCTCCGGTCTTACCGGTATAGAGGACAAGGTCAACGGTCTCGGCTTCGGCGCCGACGACTACATGACCAAGCCGTTTCACAAGGACGAGCTCGTGGCACGCATCCACGCCATTGTGCGTCGCTCCAAGGGACATGCGCAGTCGGTCGTCATCACCGGTGATCTCTCGGTTAATCTCGATGCCAAGACCGTCGAGATCAGCGGCGCCCCCGTGCGCCTTACCGGCAAGGAGTATCAGATGCTCGAGCTACTGAGCTTGCGGAAGGGCACGACGCTCACCAAGGAAATGTTCTTCAACAATCTGTATGGTGGCATGGACGAGCCGGAGATCAAGATCATCGACGTATTTATCTGCAAGCTGAGGAAGAAGCTTGCCATCGCTTCGAACGGCAAGGACTACATAGAGACGGTGTGGGGCCGCGGTTATGCATTGCGCGAACCTAGCCGGGACGAGGCGAGAATCTCCGCCTGACAGTTCCGTCGCACGGGAGCGCGAAAGGAAATGAGACGTTGCCCGACTCTCGTCCCATAGAACGAGGCGCACGCAGCGGAAGCTATGCAGCAGCGTGAGCCGGCTTACGTCGCGAAGCTCGGGATAGGGCGAGCAATATGCAAATCAAGAGCCTTGCGGCCTCTGGCTTACGCAGCGTCCCGACTACAAGAAGCCTGCGCGGAACAAGAAGAGATAAGCCGTTCGACTTTAATAACGGCCCGGGTTGGAATCGTAATTAGACCCGATGCTTGATCCCATTCGTCATTACCGCCGCTAGCCCCTAGGTTGGGCGCGAGGATTATTGCACCCTCATTATTATCTTGCACTAGAAAGCCGACTGAGAGGCACCGGTGGGGCGGCGTGGCTCGAGCCCCTCCAGCCATTGCCATTCGGGCATAGGTTGCCTGCTATCCAACCATTCGACCAGAACGAGACGTGGTCGATTCGACATTGGAGTGCTGAGTCTCGGTAGACCTCATTAACAGTGTGTTACTGCGTTAGTGTTTCCGCACATCGAGGTCTTGATCCGAAGCATCCCGCAGCGCGAGCCAACGGAAGGCTACAGTGCCATCTGGTAGTGCCCGAAACCGCCTTGCGCGCCTGATCAACAGCGGCCCTGCGGGCGCGGCCGCGGTGGCGTCGGTTTTTCAGAGCGTTGCCACGCTCCTGCGCATTTTGGCAGCGCTCCAACCGGTCCCGATGGCTTTTGTCAACAAGTTTTTCGAATTCCCGATCGTCGCAAAGTCCCAACGGCTCCGCACGGCTTTACCCTCAATCCGCTGTCCAGGGATTACTGGGTTCCCCGCTTAAAGCGGGGCATGACAACGGAGAGATTTGTGGCGAGGCTTAAGTTGGCGCGCGTGGTCAAGCCCGCGGGTGATGCTCCTGGGTTGGTTTGTTGTTTCTCAGCAGTCGCTTGCAGCCTTGATTGATTGAATGAGATTCATCCCATTTACTTTGATCGTTTGAACGATCGATTCCCCGTTACACCGTCCCGTGCCGGACGCGATATAGCTGTAACGAACCCGGAATTGATCGGAGCCCATTGCAACAATATCA
>CATPCO010000620.1 GCA_955652925.1 uncultured Xanthobacteraceae bacterium
ACGTCACGCTTGCCGGCCGCCGCACGCAGCGATCGCGCGAGATCGTCGACCCGCAACGGCCCCGCTGCGGGCTGGTATCTTTCCGGGGGAGCCGTCGGGGCAGCAGGCTTGGGCGCCTTCACGCCACCAAGCGCTGCGAGAAGATGCGCCACCGCCTCATCGGGAGTCGTGGGGAGAAGAAGGTCGACTGGCGGCAGCATCTCGTAATCCATGCTCCAGCCGTTATGAATCAGGAAATCAGCGCTCACGCTGATAATCTTGGCCTTTGGCGCTTCCGGGCCAAACGCCGGCCGCAGGCCACCGCCGAGATCGACCCAGTCAAGCGAGAGAATGACATCGGCGCTTTTGACCGCCTCGATCGCTTCCGCCACCATGGCGTTCGATGCCGGCGCTCCGGCGTGGAGCGGATGATCGGTGGGAAACCCGCAGCCGATCTTGAGATCACTGACGATCTTGGCGTTGAGCGCTTCCGCGAGCGCCACCCGATTATTCCAGGCCTCCATGCTGCGCGATACCCGCCCCATGAAGATCACGGGATGCTTTGCGCCGCGCAGCATCTTGGCTGCCTGCTCGATGCGCTCGGCGGATACGGTCGGGCTCGCTTGCGGCATGAAACGCGCAGGATCGATGGCGGGCAGCGGCTCGGCGAGCTTCGCCTCCTGCATCTCGGCATCGAGGTTGATGTAGACCGGTCCTTTCGGCGCGGTATTGGCAATCCAGGTAGCGCGGATGAGCGCTTCGCGCGCGGCGGCTGGCGAAGCCGGCTGGTCGTCCCATTTGGTGTAGTTGCGCACGATTGCGCCCTGGTCGCGCGCCGTGTGAATCCAGTCGATCCACGGCCTGCGCTTGGCGGCATCGACCGGCCCGGTCGCGCCCAGCACCATGACGGGGGCGCGATCGCACCATGCGTTGAAGATCGCCATAGTGGCGTGAAACAGGCCGACATTGGAATGAACGGCTGCCGCCATCGCTTTGCCGGTGACCTTGGCATAGCCGTGGGCAATCGCCACCGCGCTTTCCTCGTGCAGGCAAAGCAGCATCTGCGGCGTCTCGTTGCCGAGGAAATTGACGATGGAATCGTGCAGCCCGCGATAGCTCGCGCCGGGATTGAGTGCCACATACGGAATCTCAAGCGCACGCAGCGTGTCGGCGACGACATCGCTGCCAAAACCGGGCGCGTTGGCCGGCGTAAGATTTGCCGGCCGCTCCAGCGCCCGCAGCGAGGGGTGGGCTGCGTTCGCGGAGCGATGTGGAGCGGCGGGCGCGGCCTTGGCTTTCGCAGTCGTCACGGGATGATCCTTGGGTTCTATGAAGGGGCACCCCATAGAACCGGATCACAGGCCCTGACGCAACCGCGCCAACAGCTTCACGCCGGCATAGCCGTCGGCGGGCTCCATGCCGGCTTTGCGCTGAAAGTTGCGAATTGCCATCATGGTATCGTTGCCGACTCGGCCGTCCGTGCCGCCGGTGTCAAAGCCAAGCACGGTGAGGCGCTGCTGGATCTCCTGCACCTCCGCGAGCGTCGGTGTTCGCTCCGCGCCGGGGAAGGGCTGCACGAAAGCGCTGCCGCCTGTCACGCGATCCCCGACATGCACGATCGAGAGCGTGTAGTTCATGGATGGATTGTAGGAGCGCACCGCGTAGAAGTTTGGCCCAAGCAGAAAGCTTGGTCCACCCGGGACGGGCACCCACAATTTCGCGCTTGCATTGGGATTTGGGAACCCCTGACCATCAGCGCGGGTCACGCCCGCTCTTTGCCAGGCATCATATGTTTTTGATGCTCCTTCCCGCATCCCGTGGGATACGCCACGTACCTCGTAACCCCAATGCTCGCCACGGCGATACTTGCCGCGTTCGACAAGGTAGCGGGCGGTACCCGCGAGCGCATCATCAGGTTTGCCGAACGGCGTGACGCGGCCGTCGTGGTCATAGTCGACGCCCATGTTGAGCCAGACCTCGGGCATCCATTGGGTGTGCCCCATGGCGCCTGCCCATGAGCCGCGCATCTCCTCAGGCGTGCTCCAGCTGCGATCGACGATGGCGAGCGTGTTGAGCAGCTCCTGCTCCCAATAGCTGCGCCGGCGCGCCTCGCCCCAGGCAAGCGCAGCGAGCGCCGGGATCACCGGGCGCATATGGTTCTTCTGCACGTCCGGATCGCCGAACGCGGATTCGATTCCCCACAGGCCAAGCATGACCGAGCGGCCAACGCCGTAATCCTTCTCGATCCGGGCGAGCAGGCCGGCATATTCCTTGGCTTTTTCCTTGCCCGTCGTGATGCGCCAGTCAGAGACACGGCGATTGAGATACTGCCAGAGCTCCTCGCGAAACTCGGGTTGAGCGCGATCGAGCGCGAATACACTCGTATCCGGCTTAATGCTCGTCATCACCCTCGTGTAGGTCGCATCGGATATGCCGCGCGCGAGGGCGCGTTCGCGAAATGAAGCGACCCAGTGCTCGAAGCTCTTGCCCTCTGCCGCCGCGCGCCTGCTCAACATCAGCCCCGCCGCCAATATCGGCAGGCACGCTCGCCGCGACAGGGTGCTCGTCCGCTCCTTCATGGCGCTGCTCCACGGCCTCCTTGTTCTGGCCTCCTCCCGATTCTATCGAAGTTTCTGTCGGCTTTGCGGCCAAGCCGACCATTGCAATCGGCACCGACGGATAAACACGCGGAGACTTCATCGCTGCGCGAACGCGCTGACGAGGGGGCCGTCGTCGCGTAGCACTGGGGCTGGCTTGTCTTATTCCCTGGCGCGCTCGACGTAGGAGCCGTCCGCGGTCATGACCACGATCTTGGTGCCGGCTCCGACGAAGGGCGGAACCATGGTGCGCACCCCATTGGAAAGCATGGCGGGCTTGTAGGAGGAGGAGGCAGTTTGCCCTTTGACCG
>CATPCO010000621.1 GCA_955652925.1 uncultured Xanthobacteraceae bacterium
CAGATCATTTACCGGCTGGCGTGTCTCGGGTTCAAGGATACCGTGGACGCCTATCGTGGATTGGATTCCTTTTCCGACGCGTGCAAGAGCAAACAAATAAGGGTGCTGCTGTCTCCGAGACTTCCGACTGAGAAGCCGTCCCCGCAAACAGCCTCAACAGCGCGATAATTTCCCTGCCTCGCTTCGCGCAGGCATGAAGTTCCGTTTGCGAGCGCCGGTGAGTGGCGCGCAAAGCGCTCATGGCGTTTCACAAGGGGGGAGATAACGCCAAAGTGTGATCTGTATCACAGCTTCGCTGGCGCGCACGCGCTATTTTGGCAACGCTACGAAGAAACATCTGAAGCAGGAGCGTCGCCATGAACGTGAGAAAATTCGAAGGCGCCGGAGCGGCTGGAAAATTGCGGCTGGTTTCTGCAGCGGCAATGGCCCTCGTTATCGTATTCACCACTGCAACAGCGTGGGCGTGCCCAGGTGGATACGCGCCCTGTGGCGAGAAAAATCAGCTGTGTTGCCCGCGGAGGTGACCGGAGTTTCAGTGTGCCCAGGCAGGCTCAGAGAGGAGTCGGCGCCATGTCAAGTTCTCAGTCCTTGAGCACAACCCAGGCGCGGCCGTCCCGCGCAGCGGGAGATACGCGTGCCTCGAAGCGCACGAACCGGCACGCATCATCCGGTCAGGCTCCCGTTTTGAGCGAGCCCGGCGAGACGATGAGGCAACGTCTTCAACGCGTCATGGCGTTCATGACAAGGAAGAAATTTGCCGGCCTTGCAGTGGCTGCCGTGGGGTTGATCTGGTTTCTGGAGCCGCTTGGTGAAGACACTGCGCTCCAGAATTTGCTCAGCGAGTATGGGTATTGGGAAACGGCTCCTCCCGCCGACTTTTATCTTCCGGGCACCATCAATACCATCGAGGTGGGAAGCAACGGAAAGATAGCGATATATCCGACCTGCAATATCGACCCCCAAACTCTTGCGAAGATCACGCTCCATTCACATACGATCGACCGGACGTTGGCGGAGCGTCTAAACAAAGGGTTCAACTTATCTGGTCGGATCAAGGATTTTCTGCCCGTCGGAGTAGATGCTCGCAAGGCCAAAGGTGTCAATCTGTCATTACAAAATTCAACTCTTCTGCAAATCACAGAGGAGGAGTTAATCCTGGTTCAAAGGCAGGGCATTAAGGACGCGTGTCAGGAAGCGATTGAACTCAGCATCAAGAGTGGAGCACGGGTATGTCAAACACGAGCCGCCCTCATGGGAGACCTGGTGTACGACATCGTTTATGGCGAAACTGGCTCCGCTCACACGGATAATGCCGGCCCGACGGTCAAAGTCGACATCAATCAAGAGAATTCAGATCGAATCGTCGGCAAAGGATTGATCTACGGGGTGAACTTTGCGCAAGGCGGTATCCTGTACAACACACCCGATGCAAAGCCCACTGACTGTCAGGTCGGTTCAAAGAACAAGGCTTGAGGAGCGGTCCAAATTCGTTCGGCGAATACGAACCCGCGTTGACAAAGGAGGAGAAAATGGCTCGAGAGACTCACACCGCGAAATCCAAGCGACCGCGGCATGCGGCGGATACGCCAGATCCGCTGGCAAGGCTCGCAATTCGCAAAGCTTCACCGCATGGTGGATATGGCTGGATCCGGGATCTGCCGGATGAGCGCGATTTTGTATATGCCGCGCCTCTCATCCGTTTCCCGCAGGGATTGCCGCCTTCGGTTGACCTTCGATCGGAGTGCCCGCCGGTTTACGATCAGGGCCAGCTCGGAAGCTGCACCGGAAACGGCATTGCCGGCGCAATCGAGTTCGATCAGCGCAAGCAGGGCACAAAGGAATTCACGCCATCGCGCCTATTCATCTATTACAATGAGAGAGTGATCGAAGGCACCGTCAACCAGGATGCCGGGGCGCAAATTCGCGACGGGATCAAAGCCGTCGCCACCCTTGGCGCTCCCCCGGAGACGGATTGGCCATATGATGTCTCCAAATTTTCTCAGCGGCCGCCCCAAAGCGCCTACAGTGATGCCAAGCAGGATCTTGTTGCGTCCTATTCTCGCGTGGTTCAAGACATTACGCAGATGCGCGGTTGCCTCGCAGAAGGTTATCCCTTTGTCCTTGGATTTACGGTCTACGAGAGCTTTGAAAGCGACACTGTCGCTCAGACCGGCATCGTGCCCATGCCCCGCTCGGGGGAACAAGTGCTGGGCGGACACTGCGTCGTCGCGGTGGGATACGATGACTCCAAGCGGATGTTCATCATACGAAATTCGTGGGGAGATGGCTGGGGTATCAAGGGTTACTGCATGATGCCATACGAATACTTGATCAGTCCTCGTCTTTCGAGCGACTTTTGGACAATTCGCTCCGTGACCGGATGAGGCTTCGATCAGCTTCAAGTATTCTAGAGAACGTTCTGTTGCTGCTCCCTCGTGCCTCGTCCGTCATGTCCGCAACAAGCGCGGCATGGCGGCGAGGGTGATTTTTGCCAGCGCGAATAACGCTGGCTGGGCACGGTGGCTCGCGTGGATTAATTTGCGGGAGGGACTAAGCCTCAATACCGCCAGGTCGATCGAGCTTCGATATGACACAACTCGCTCAAATCAATCATATCGTCGTGCTGATGCTGGAGAACCGCTCTTTCGACAACATCCTGGGAGCGCTTTATCCCAAGTCTGCAAGCTTTGACGGTCTGGACGGAACGGAATTCAATCCTGATTTGGATGGACATCCGGTGCCGGTCTGGACGTCTTCCGCGATTGACCAATCCTCGCTGAGTATTCCCGATCCTGATCCGGGCGAATTATGGGTTGACATCAACACGCAGCTGTTTGGAACGCCCAATGTGCCTTCCCCCACGCCAGTTCCGACAATGGGCGGTTTCGTCAAGAATTATCTCGGTCAAGCGACCAGAACGGGTGGCAGCTATGACGCCAAAAGCGTCATGCATTATTTCACTCCGCAGCAGGTCCCGGTTATCAGTCAATTGGCCCGGCAGTTCGCGGTCTGCGATCGCTGGTTTGCGTCCGCGCCATGCCAGACTTGGCCCAATCGCTTTTTTGTACACACTGCTACAGCAAATGGATACGAGAACAACGACCCCCCGCGTTTCGCCTATGAAATGGAGACCGTCTTCAATCGACTCAATCAGGCGGGTATCCACGACTGGAAGATCTATTACCACGACATTGCGCTATCACACGCTCTAAGCAGATTATGGCTGCTGGCGGATCACTTTCGGTACTATGAAGAGTTTCGCAACGATGCGCGTGCCGGCAGCTTGCCGAGCTATTCCTTTATCGAGCCGCGTTATTTCACAATCCTGCACCCGCCCAACGATCAGCATCCGCCGCATATCGTCACGTTGGGTGAACAATTGGTCGCTGACGTCTATAACTGCTTGCGGTCCGGCCCGGCCTGGCCACAGACGCTGCTTGTCATCACGTACGACGAGCATGGCGGCTGCTATGATCATGTGCCTCCGCCCTCTGCCACGCCGCCGGCGATAATCCCTACAACTCCATTCAACTTTGACCGTTACGGCGTCCGCGTCCCGGCGGTCATCGTGTCTCCCTATGTCGAGCAGGGCATGGTCCTGCGCGCTTCGGGCGCCGTTCCATTCGATCACACATCGATCATCGCGACAGTGAGGAAAAGATTTCCCGCTTTCGGTCCGCCTCTTACGGGACGCGATGCTGTGGCTCCTGATCTTGGAGCTGCCCTGACATTGCCGACTCCCGACAATCTCGGGCCGGCCAGCATAGAGTCTTTGTCATATGCTCCAACTCCGACTGAAATTGCCAAAATGCAGCTGCAGCCTCTCAATGCGATGCAAAAGGCGCTTGTTCACTTGGCTGCAAATCTTCCTGACACCTCGCGCGCGGCAAGCTTTGAAGCGGCAGTGGTCCAGCACATAAAGGACTTGCGTCTGACAGGGTCCAAGCCGATTTCCCCCGCGCAGGATGCCCATGTCTCGAGCGCGACCGAATTCATCAAGACGCAGCTTGGAAATTTCTTCAGAGGACTCTAGCAGCATCATTGCTGCGCGGTACGAGTTACCCACCAAAGTATGCGGCGATTGCGCTTGCAATCCCGGGCGGCAGGTTTTACTCCTTCTGCAGCGTCGCAAGGAAGACTGGGTCATCCACAACGGTCAAGCCGTCGAGCTTCACCGGCTGCAACGGCACCACTGCCGTCTCGACCGAAAGGAGGTCAGGCCCCGTTGCGGTTCCGGCAAATTCGAGTCGCGGTCGCAACTCGACACGATTTTGAAATTGCTCGTCGAGTGCGAGGCGCCAACCTGGCCGCACTATTTCTGTCTGGGCTGCGAGTGCGGCTGCGTACGGCAGACTACGCGCGTGCAATGTCCCCAGATTGGCGAGCGCATCGGTTAGACGCTGCATTGCTTCCGCGAGCGTTATCTTTTCGATGTCCGGATCGGCGAGGGGATCCGTGAAATCAGCCAGCCGCGCGGTGCCCCAACAGGCGGTGGTCGAAGTGGAAGGCTTGTTATACCGAGGCCACCCGGAAGTCGTTGACGCCGACCTCGCGGACTACTTCGGAAGCATCCCCCATGCCGAGCTACTAAAGTCGGTGACGCGCCGGATTGTTGATCGGCGCGTGCTGCATCTCATCAAGATGTGGCTGGAATGCCCCGTGGAAGAAACCGACGATCGAGGAAGGAAGACCCGCACGACCGAGGCTCGGGACAACCGGCGCGGCATTCCGCAGGGCTCACCCATCTCACCATTGCTGGCGAACCTATACATGCGCCGGTTCGTGCTGGGATGGAAG
>CATPCO010000622.1 GCA_955652925.1 uncultured Xanthobacteraceae bacterium
GTGAGTAGCCCTCTGGTTTGGGGAAGCGTTGGGGAAGCAAAACCGTGCTTCCCCATGACATTTCCTGATCGTATGTAATATCGAAACACCGCGAAAACAATGCGTTATGACGCTTCCCGCCACCCTATGAAACGACGCCCGTGCTCCCTTACAAATATCGGCGCAGATCGGCCGCCGCAGCTTCGGTGCCGCGCTTGAGGCTGAAGGGGGAAACAAAACGCCCTTCTTTGTCCATCAGATATACGATGGCAGTGTGATCCATGGTGTACTCACCGCCATCCAAGGGCACCTTCTTGTAATAGACGCGGTACGCCTTGGCCACTGTCGCGATCGCGGCGGGATCACCGGTGAGTCCGGAGAGGTGCGGATCAAAGCTCGACAGGTAGTCCTTCATCACCGCAGGAGTGTCGCGCTCGGGGTCGACCGTGATGAAGAGCGCGCGCGTGCGATCGGCGTCGGGGCCCAGCGCGCGCAGCATCTCGGAGACATCAAATAACGTGGTGGGACACACGTCGGGACAATGGGTAAACCCAAAGAACACCAGGAAGGGATGGCCTTTCAGATCCTGATCGCTGACCGCCTTTCCGTTTTGATCAATGAGCTTGAACGGGCCCCCGACGGCGGCGATCTGCTGGGCGACCGGCGTCGACATCCGACCGCTCACCACCAGAACAGCCCCGAAGCACAGAAAGAGGCCGGCAAGAAATGCGGCGCTGATCACCAGAATGCGAACGCTGCGCACGGTCATGGCCTCTCCTCTATCCGCCTTTCATCTCTATCCGCGCCCGTTTGCAGGAGCGGTTTCACAAGCAGGCCGCGATCCCTGCCAGAATCGTCTCATAGAACACCGCGCTGCCGTAATGCGCCCACAGCGCCAGCGTTGCGGCCAGCAACATGCCGAGCCCGGCGGCCATGATCACAAGCGGCCGCGAAAGCCGGTGGGCCGGCGCTGAGGCTATCTCCGACAAGCGGTACGTCTCCTCGCTCTTTGTAGGGGCGAGGCATTGCCTCGCCCCTGTTGTCGATCCCGGGCGACGCATGCGTCGCCCCTACGCCCTTTTCGCACGAAGACATAGGCCCAAGGGCACCGGCGGACAATAAGTCTCACCGCAGATTGAAGCGGATCGGAACGGTGAGATTGACCTGCGGGCCAGCCAATTCCGCCGGGGGCGCCGGGAAAGGCTCAGCGCGGCGCAAGAGCGCAAGCGCCTCCTCATCGAGGGCTGCGGCACCCGAGCTGCGGGTGATCCGGCTGTCGATCACGCGGCCCTGCCGATCGAGGCTGAAGAACACCTGCGCAACACCCTGCTCGCCACGCGCCTGCGCCGCTGGCGGGTAACGCTTGTTGCGCTCGAGAAGCGCGACAATGCGCGTTGTCCAGGTTGGGACGACGTTCGAGGTCTTGGGCGTAGATCGTCCCACGGCCGGGGCGGCCGGAATTGCCGCCCGCTCCAACGGCGCTGCTTGCGGCGCCGAGGTTATGGGTGCCGGCGGCCGCGGCTCCTGCTGCTGCGTTTCTTGTTTCACCTCCTGCGGCGGCTCTATCGGAATATCCGGGTTGGGAGCGGGTTTCACGTCGAGCGGCGGTTCTTCCAACGGCTCGGTCTTTAGCTCGGGCTTCGGCTCAACGGTTTCCTTGGCAATCTCGACGGGCTTCTCCGGAGAGGCGTCCGACATCACCTGCTCCGGGCCGGGCGGGATATCCGTCTCCAGGGTCGCAGGGGCGACCGGCACCGGTGAAAAGTCCACCACGATGGCAGCGGCAGGCTCGTCGGGCTCGCTCTCTTCGTGCCAAGGCAGCATTGCCGCGGCGATAGCGCCGTGGGCGAGCACCACAATCGCGCCGCTGATGAGCCAGCGCCGCAGGTCAACGCCATCTTCCACGGCCAGCGCCCTCATGGTCCGGAAACTTTCTCCATCGAGACCAGCGCGACCTTGAGGTAGCCCGCCGTGCGCAGGAGGTTCATGACCTCCATCACCTCGCCATAAGGGACAGTCTTGTCGGCACGCAAAAAGATGCGCGTGTCCTTTTGCCCCTTGGCGGCATCGTCGAGTGTCCCGCCAAGCAGCTCGCGAGCCACCGTATCATTGCCCAGTGCAAGCGTGAGATCGGATTTAAGCGTCAAGTAGACCGGCTTGTCCGGCCGTTGTTGCGGCTCCGCAGTCGACGCGGGCAGATTGACCTGGATGTCGACGGTTGCCAGCGGCGCCGCGACCATGAAGATGATCAACAGGACCAGCATCACGTCGATGAACGGCGTGACGTTGATCTCGTGCACCTCGGTGAGGATGTCCTCGCCGTGATCCAGCCGCACGCTCATGAGATAACCATGGGCTTACTCGGCAGCGGTAGGAAGCGGCACATTCCGCCGCTGCAAACCGGGAGCCGCTGCCGGACGATCGAGGTCACGGCTCACCAGGCGCAGCACCTCCGCCGCGCCATCGCCCAGGAGTGCCCGATACCCGGCAGTCGAGCGCGCAAACACATTGTAGATCATGACAGCCGGAATGGCGGCAGCCAATCCGAAAGCGGTCGCAAGCAACGCCTCGGCAATGCCCGGAGCTACGACTGCGAGATTGGTGGTGTGCGCCTTCGAGATGCCGATGAAGCTGTTCATGATGCCCCAGACCGTCCCGAACAGCCCAACGAAGGGCGCGGTAGACCCGATGGTGGCCAGCACTCCGGTGCCGCGAGATATGCGCCGGCTGAAGCTCGCCTCCAGACGCTCGAGCCGCGATGCAATCCGCTCTTTGATCCCGTCGCGCTCGAGCGGGTTAGGGGAAAGCCGAAGCTCCGTCACGGCGGCTGCGAGAAATCTGCCGATCTCGTTTTTTGTGCTCGAAAGTCGTTCGTCGCCGTTCGATAGCGAGGCTGCGCCCGGCAGGATGGTCAAGGCCGAGCGGACGCGCCGGCGGGCAAGGAAGATCTCAATCGTCTTGGCGAGCCACACCGTCCAGGTCACGACCGAGGCAAAAAGCAGACCGA
>CATPCO010000623.1 GCA_955652925.1 uncultured Xanthobacteraceae bacterium
AAGAACGGCGGCGGCACAGGGACCGTGCCGGATGCGCATGACAAGTCGAAGCGTCACTCGCCCTCGATGCTGACCACCGACCTTTCGCTGCGGATGGACCCGGCCTACGAGAAGATTTCGCGGCGCTTCTACGAGCATCCGGATCAGCTCGCGGACGCGTTTGCCCGGGCATGGTTCAAGCTTACCCACCGCGACATGGGTCCGATCCATCGCTATCTCGGTCCGCTGGTGCCGAACGAGATCCTGATCTGGCAGGACCCGATCCCCGCGGTGAACCATCCGCTGGTGGGGGAGCAGGACATTGCGGCTCTGAAGGCCAAGATCCTCGCGTCTGGCGTGGCCGTTTCCCAGCTGGTCTCGACGGCCTGGGCGTCGGCCGCAACCTTCCGCGGTTCCGACAAGCGTGGCGGAGCGAACGGCGCGCGCATTCGCCTCGCGCCGCAAAAGAACTGGGATGTCAACCAGCCGGCGCAGCTGGCGAAGGTGCTGCAGACGCTCGAAGCGATCCAAAAGGAGTTCAACGCTTCGCAGTCCGGCGGCAAGAAGGTTTCGCTTGCTGACCTCATCGTTCTCGGCGGCTGCGCGGCCGTCGAGCAAGCTGCGAAAAAAGCCGGCCACGACGTGAAGGTTCCATTCACGCCGGGGCGCATGGATGCATCGCAGGAACAGACCGACGTGGACTCGTTTGCTCCGCTCGAACCGCGCGCGGACGGTTTCCGCAACTATCTCCGCGGCGAGCAATTCATGTCGCCTGAGGAGGCATTGGTGGATCGGGCGCAATTGCTGACCCTGACGGCGCCCGAGATGACGGTTCTGGTCGGGGGCCTGCGCGTGCTGGGCGCAAATGCCGGGCAGTCCAAGCACGGCGTCTTCACCAAGCGGCCCGAGACGCTGACGAACGACTTCTTCGCCAACCTGCTCGACATGGGGACGCAATGGCAGCCAGCGGGCTCTGACAGCGTGTACGAGGGGCGCGACCGCAAGACCAACACGGTCAAGTGGACCGGCACGCGTGTCGATCTGATCTTCGGTTCGCACTCGCAGCTGCGCGCTTTCGCGGAAGTCTATGCCTGCGCGGATTCGAAGGAGAAGTTTGTGAAAGACTTCGTGGCGGCGTGGGACAAGGTGATGAACCTCGGTCGTTACGACCTCGTCTGATCCCGGCGAAAAGACTGCAAGGCTTCCAGAGTGCCGCGAAAGCTCAATAGACGTTCGCACATCATCACCGAGGGCGCGGCCCGCTCGCCCAACCGGGCAATGTTGCGTGCCGTCGGCTTCAAGGATGGGGACTTCGAGAAACCCATCATTGGAGTTGCAAGCGGCCATTCCACCATGAATCCCTGCAACGCGGGCATTCAACCGCTGGTGGATCGGGTGATCGCGGCGCTCAAAGAGGCAGGCGTGATGCCCCAGGTGTTCGGCTTTCCGACCGTCACCGATGGCATCGCCATGGGCACCGAGGGAATGAAATATTCGCTGGTGTCGCGCGAAGTCATCGCCGACGCCATCGAAGTCGCCGTGAACGGCCAGTGCATGGACGGTCTCGCGGCGGTCGGCGGCTGCGACAAGAACATGCCGGGATGCGCAATCGCAATGGCGCGCATCAATGTGCCGGCAATTTTTGTCTATGCGGGAACGATCAAGCCCGGCTTCTGGAAAGGGCAAAAGCTCACCATCGTAAGCCCGTTCGAGGCGGTGGGCGCGTTTGCCGCTGGAAAAATATCGCAGGAGGACTTCACCGGTATCGAGAAGAACGCCTGTCCGTCGGTGGGGGCCTGCGGTGGCCAATACACCGCCAATACCATGTCATCGTCGTTCGAAGCGCTCGGCATCAGCCTGCTCGGCTCGTCGCAGATGGCGTCGCCCGATCCGGAGAAGGCAGACTCGGCCGCCGAATCAGCGCGCGTCCTGGTTGAGGCCATCCGCAATGATCTGCGGCCGCGTGACATCATTACCAGAAAGTCGATCGAGAACGCAGTCGCGCTCGTGATGGCGACGGGCGGGTCGACCAATGCGGTGTTGCATTATCTCGCGATCGCGAATGCGGCGGGGGTGAAATGGAACATCGACGATTTTGAACGCATGCGCCGCAAGGTGCCGGTGCTCTGTAATCTCAAGCCCTCGGGTCCGTATGTCGCGACCGACTTCCATGCCGCCGGCGGCGTGCCTCAGGTGCTTAAAATCCTGCTGCTCAACGGCGTCTTGCACGGCGACTGCATGACGATTCATGGCAAGACCATAGCGGAGATGCTCGAGCAGGTCCCTGCGGAGCCGCGCGGCGATCAGGACGTGATCCTTCCCTGGTCGAAGCCGCTCTACAAGCAGGGACATCTTACGATTCTCAAAGGCAATCTTTCGCCGGAAGGATGTGTCGCCAAGATTACCGGTTTGAAACAAACATCCATCACCGGTCCCGCGCGCGTTTTTGATTCCGAGCCGGAATGCCTCAAGGCGATCCTCGCCAAGAGGATCAAGCCGGGCGATGTGGTGGTCATTCGTTATGAAGGTCCCAAAGGCGGACCCGGCATGCAGGAAATGCTGGCGCCAACCTCGGCCCTCATCGGGCAAGGGCTTGGAGAGTCGGTGGGCCTCTTAACCGATGGCCGGTTTTCCGGCGGAACCTGGGGGATGGTCGTCGGGCATGTTGCTCCGGAAGCCTACGAGGGAGGCCTCATCGCGCTCGTGAAGGAAGGGGACTCGATCACCATCGATGCCAAGAAGCACCTCATCCAGCTGAACGTTCCAGCCAAGGAGATTGCTCGCCGAAGAAAGTCCTGGAAGCCACCAAAGCCGCGCTACACCACAGGTGTGCTCGCCAAATATGTCAAAGCCGTCTCCACCGCCAGCCGCGGGGCCATCACGAGCTAGCGCGCGTTCCGGCGATGTTGACGCACGGCCGTGCCGCGCGCCGCGGCAGTTTCGGATCTGGGCGCTCGGGTTCGTTTTGCACGGATGAAGGCGCGTACGCCTCATCTCGCCGGCTTGCCGGACGTGCCACTCGCTGCGTGGGATTGCTTGGGTGCGTTTGGCCACGCCGTTTTCGCGGTGGCTGCTCACGCGAGTTTCATCTGACGCCGCCACGAGAGGCGCTTCCTCTGCGCTCGGGTTCGTTTTGCCGGATTGGGCCAACTTGGGGCGTCCCCGGGTTCGTTCGGCCACCCTGCCCGCATGGCCTTCATTCGACGTCCCAGTCTGTAGCCTGGATTGAGCGAAGCGAAATCCAGGATCACTTCCGCTGCTCGTGCG
>CATPCO010000624.1 GCA_955652925.1 uncultured Xanthobacteraceae bacterium
CCATCAATCGTTGCGCCCAACCACTTTGCCGCTCATCGGCGGCCGAGGGATTGGACAGGGTGCCCATGATCCCGCGCACCGCAATTCGGTCGAGGATGTAGGGGATCCACATCAGACCCGTCATTACCACCGTCAAAGTCAACCAGAATAGCTCCCTCCTCATTGCTTTCTCCTTTGCGCTGACCCGCCGAAGCTCATTCTGCTGGCGCTGGCGATCACGTCTGATGCGCAATACCCCGCTTGCATTGTTCACAGATGTCAAGGTCGCCGAGGGTGTACCGACCGCGCATCGACGGCGCCCCGTCTTCTTGTCATTGAAAATCACCCGCTCTGAGCGCAATATTGATGCTCTGGGACAAAACAAGCACGGAAACGATAATCCAAGCGTTGAGTGATAAGGAGCAGACCGCAGACCGTGTCAAGTTTTCAGTGGAGCGATAGGCAGGGGTTAGCATGCTGTACGCATACATTCTGATTTCGTTGGCGATGCTCGTTACCGGGATTGCTCTGCTTGTGCAGATATTCATGAGGGTAAAAGAGCCGCTTATGCAGATGTTTCTCGGTGTCATCAGTATCGGCCTCATTGCGTGTGCGGTCGGTGTTTTTCTCGCCGCTCCTCATTGAGGGGCAGACACAGCCGCGGCAACGCTGTGCTTGCCCGAGGAGCCCCATTTGACCGTTGTCTGTAAACTCACTGCAAGCGCAAATAGGGCCGTACTTCCAGAAAGCCGCGATAGATCATATCGCCTGCGACATAAAGGATGATGGCGAGGCCAAGATAGGCGATCCATCGCTGCCGTTCGAGCAGGCGTGCGATAAGGCTCGCGGCGCCACCCATCAGAATGATCGAGAGGACAAGGCCGAATACAAGCGCGGCGGGATGCTCGCGCGCGCTGCCCGCGAGCGCCAGAACATTATCGAGCGACATGGACACATCGGCGACGATGATCTGCCATGCCGCCCGTAGCAGTGTCTTCGGCTTAGCCGCGGGAGCGCCCGCGGCATCGATCAATGCGGCACGTCTGGAGTGCTCTAACTCGCGCCACATCTTCCAGCATACCCAGAGGAGAAGAATTCCGCCTGCAAGGAGCAGTCCTATGATTTCCAGAAGCTCGATGGTGAAAGCTGCAAAGCCGATCCGTAAAACCGTCGCGGCGATAATCCCGATCAGGATCGCTCGTCCGCGCTTTTCTGCGGGCAAGCCCGATGCCGCAAGTCCGATGACAATCGCGTTGTCCCCGGCAAGCACAAGGTCGATCATCACGACTTTGAACAGTGCTGCCAGTCCCTCGGGAGTCGAGAGAACCTGGAGGACCTCAGTCATGGCGACCTCTCCGGCAGCGGTTTACTGCATCAAACGATCCCTGGGGTAGCGCGCAAACCAGAGCACGAGCCGCGGCGAATACGCAATTGCGCTGAACTGTATCATCACAAAGCCATGGCAAAGACGATCCCTGTCAGCGCGATCATGCCGGAGGCGACGGCGGAAAGGCATGCCTGCGCCGATGTCACGGACAAGTCGAAGGTGTATGATGGTAAGTACAATTGCTCGAGGCGCGGCACTGCCAGCCCGCACACGATACTGCCGGCCACATAGATCATGGGAACGAGCCAAAGCCGCATTCGCCAGTTCTCTTCACATTTGGCCGCGTGACACTGCCATCACAGCGGCTTCGGACATCATAGCCGTAATGCTCCCTTCGCTCATCACAGCAGGAGAGAAAAAAGCTTGTCAGCAAATCTCAACTTTATAGACTACCCTGTGCAATAATCGGGTGCTCTCATGGCCGCCAAACAAGCAAACGACAACAACGGAAGGATGGAACGCAAGGCGTACGAGAAGGAGCTGCGTAAACTACAGGTTGAGCTTTGCCATTTGCAGGACTGGGTGAAGGACAAGGGCGCCCGCGCTATCATTCTGTTCGAAGGGCGCGATGCCGCCGGCAAGGGCGGAACCATCAAGGCCCTCACCGAACGCGTGAGCCCGCGCGTCTTTCGGGTGGCGGCACTGCCGGCTCCCTCGGATCGCCAAAAGACTCAGATGTTCATGCAGCGCTATGTCGAGCGCTTCCCCGCAGCGGGCGAGATCGTGATCTTCGATCGCAGCTGGTATAACCGCGCCGGGGTCGAGTACGTCATGGGCTTCTGCGGCGAGGAAGAGAACCGCCGGTTTCTCACGCTATGCCCGCAGATCGAGAAATATGTCGTGGACGCCGGCATCCTGTTGATCAAGATCTGGCTGGAGGTCGGGCAAGAAGAGCAGGAGAAACGATTTTCCGCTCGCATCGATGACCCGCTGCGGCAATGGAAGTTAAGCCCAATGGATCTGGAATCCTACCGCCGCTGGTATGACTATTCGCGGGCACGCGACTTGATGCTGGAAGCAACCGACAGCGCGCACGCGCCCTGGTCCATCGTGCGCTCCGACGACAAGCGGCGCGCGCAGCTCAACTGCATCTCGCATATCCTCAAGCTTATCCCCTACAAGAAGGTAGCGCATAC
Organism: uncultured Xanthobacteraceae bacterium; assembly: GCA_955652925.1. GTDB lineage: Bacteria > Pseudomonadota > Alphaproteobacteria > Rhizobiales > Xanthobacteraceae > VAZQ01. The sequence goes on from CATPCO010000624.1 coordinate 2,503, forward strand.
GCGGGTCAAGTTGCCCAAGCGTTCGAACAAAAACAAATATGACGACCAGGCGACGTTAAAGGGAAAGAATTTCGTTGTGCAGAGATACTAGTCGGCGGCAGCTGCTAAGCGAGCCCCACGTTGCCGAACAGCCTTACCGGCCGTGGTGGAGATAGGGTTATCGGCGCTGGTGGTGGTAATACCGGCCCGCTTCTTCAGGTCCGCTCTGGGTATCACCGCCCGGTCTCGGGCCCCGCAAGACTGCCGGATTGAGACAATGGCGCGTCAATCGGAAGGCCGGTCGAGGGGCTGCGCCGCATTGTTCTGCGCAGCACCTCGAAGATCACGGCCGTCGACCAGCCAAACAACAGCACGCCGTTCATGGCCGTCATCGGTCCGAGCAGCCGCCAGCGCTCGACCGGGATGACATCGCCGTAACCAAGCGTGGTGTAGTTCACAAACGCAAAATAGAGGCGATCGGCGCCAGGCGGCGCAGCGTCCACAATCGCGTAGCACAGCGACCAGACCATGACCTCGCAAACATGCGCGGCCATCAAAACGGAGACGGTCGCAATCATGATGACGATCAAACGCAGCATTGGTTGTGAGATGGTCTTGGCATCCGCCATGTGCACGACACGCACCACTGCCGCCATGACGAGCGCGTGAATGACGATGTTGCAAACGCTGGCGCCGCCTCCGACCAGAAATTGGCGCAACATGCCTATTCCCTCACGGACGAGCCCCATTTCGATTTGGCCCGATGGGATCAGCCTCGAGAACGCTGCCGAGGGTCACGGCGCGGTCGAGCCCCCCGACCTTTTCGCTCATCCCATCCGCCCGCAAGAGATCACGCACCCGTCCCCGTGCCCCAACGATGCGCAGCGCTATCCCGCGGCTGGCAAGCTCGGCGTAGAGATCGTGCAGCATGCGCGAGCCGGCGAGATCAAGATACGGTGACGCGGAGAGATCGCACACGATCAAGCGAACGCCAGAAGAACCGGCTGCATGAAGCCGGCGCAACACCGCTTCCAGCACGGCGTCCGCATTGATGTAGATCACCGATGCTTCGGGGCGGAAAGCAATTACGCCGGGCAGGGCCTCGTTCTCAGGGTGGCGGGCGAGATCGGAATAGGTGCTCGTTCCGGGAATGCGACCGAGAAACGCCACATGCGGGCGCGAGGCCCGCGCCAGCAGCATGAGTATGGAGGCAAGCGCGGCAACCAGGATGCCCTGCAGGATTCCCAGCAGCAAAACCGCTCCAAGCGCGACGGCCGCGGCGTAAAAGTCGAGCGGGCTCACGCGCCACATCCGCAACAGCGCCGGGAAATCGATGAGACCCGACACCGCGGTCAATACCACCGCCGCGAGCACGGCCTTCGGCAAGTTCTCCAGCAGGCCGGTGAGGAAGAGGAGGCACAGCGCCAAGGTCATCGAGGCAAAGACGAGAGCGAGCGGGGTTCGCGCGCCCGCCCGGTCGTTGACCGCCGACTGCGAGAGCCCGCCGGCGACGGGGTAACCGTGCCCCAGCCCGGCTGCGAGATTGGCCGCACCGAGCCCGAGAAATTCCTGTCTCACATCCAGGGAATAGGCGTGCTTGGCCGCGAAGGTGCGCGCAGCTGAAATGCTTTCGATATAGGCAAGCAGCAGACATCCAGCGGCCAAGGCGACGATTCCTTCCACATCGCGCAGGCGCAGCGCCGGCCCTGCCAGCTGAGGCAGCCCCGCGGGAATATCCCCGGTCGTCGGCAGCCCGCGCGCGGGAAGCGCAAAAACGGACGCCACGACGATGGAGAGCGCAACCACACCGAGCGCGACCGGCTTTCCCGGCAGGAGGCGCTCGCCGAGCACGAGCAGCACGATGGCGCTCACGCCGACGACAAGCGCGAGGTACTGCGTCTGGCTCAAGTTTTCCGCAAGCAGCACCGCGCGCTCAAAAAAATTGTGCCCGCCGCCGGCGACGGCGAACAGGCTCGGCAGCTGGGTCATGGCGATGGTCAGTCCTGCGCCGGCCTTGAATCCCACAAGAATGCTGCCGCTGATCAGCTTGACGAGCACGCTCAAGCGCAGCACCCAGGCGATGACACAGAACAGCGCGACCGTGAAAGCGGTGAGACTGGCGATTTGTGCATAGTGCTGTGGATCGCCTTCGGCCATGCCTCCCACCGTGCCGGCAATCATGAGCGAAATCGCCGAGGTCGGCCCGATCGCGAGCTGGCGCGATGAGCCGAGCAACGCGTAGCCGAGCCCGCCCAGGAGATAGCCGTACACGCCGGCCTGCGGCGGCAGTCCTGCAAGCGCGGCATAGGCAAGCGAAACAGGGATTGCGTATGCTGCGAGCGTGATGCCGGTCACGGCATCACGCGGCAGCCAGTCAGCGCGATATTCCAATAACCAGCGTGCTGGCGGAATATACGAACGCCAGTTCGAGCCAACCGGGCTGCCCGCCGAACTCTTCATGTGTGACGCCAAAACCGAAGCTGCGCACGCGGTCGTTTACAATGTGGCTGATATGAGCACATTGGCCGGACTTCGTCTTCGCCCAATCCGCGCAATCAATAGGGTCATGCAAGCTCGCGCAGAACCGTAAGTAGCAACGGAGAATGCCGTTGGAGGCGTCCAAATATTCGGCGGTGGAGGTGTTGCGCAACGGACGCGAGGTGGAAATCCGCGCGTTGAGGCGGGACGACCGGGAAGCGCTCCTCGCGGCCACTACCCGCGCCAGCACGCAGTCCATGTTCCGCCGTTTCTTTGCGGCCAAACGCGCCTTCAGCGAGCAGGAAATCTCGTACTTCGTAAATATCGATTTCATTGCGCATGTTGCCTTGGTCGCAGTCACGCAAGAAAACGGCCAAGCCGCCATTATCGGCGGCGCGCGGTATATCGTCACGCAACCCGGCACGGCGGAAGTGGCTTTCGCCGTCGTCGATGCGTATCAGGGGCAAGGGCTCGGCGCGGCGCTGATGTGCCACCTCGCCGCGATTGCGCAGGCTGCCGGTCTCAGGGAATTGACCGCGGA
>CATPCO010000625.1 GCA_955652925.1 uncultured Xanthobacteraceae bacterium
CCGTCCGAGGCGTGCACCCGCGTCATGACCGCGGGCTCATAGTCCTGCAGCTGGGAGTAGTCCGGGAGCGACTTCGAATAGTGCCACAGCAGGCCGGCGGCCGCCGCAACCGCGACAATGAAGAGGATGGTCCCGGCCGCGAACAACAAGCCGAAGAATCGCAGCATCAGTCGCATGGCCGATGTCCCCCTGAGTGCCAGCCATTCGACCGGTCCCCACCGGCCTACCTCGACCCGGAAGCGGCTCGATTACCGCAACACAGCTGGCCCCGCCCGCAGCGCACTAAGTCGCGCTGTTTTATGTTGAAACTGAGGCTGATTAACCCTTCAGTTGCACCTCAATTGTGGCCTTTCCCCGCCAGACGGGTGGTAAAAAATGTGTCGATCGCATGGGCGATGGAATCAGTCGTTCGCTCCCGCCATTCCTGTGCCATCAACGATTGGAGGTCCGACTTGGTGGTGACGTAGCCGAGCTCGACGAGAACGGACGGGACGTCGGGCGCCTTGAGCACGACAAAGCTCGCGGACTTCAAGGGGTTCTGGTGCAATCGCGCCGACGGCTTCATCGCACCGATAAGCGTTTCGGCGAATTGCAGCGAGAACGTCTTGGTCTCGCGCCGGACCAAATCGATGAGAATCCCCGCAACGTCTTTAGGCTCGGAAGACAAATCGAGGCCCGCAATCACATCCGCCTGATTCTCCGCCTCGGCCAGGCGGGCCGCGCGCGCATCCGTCGCGCGCTCCGACAGCGTGTAAATGGTCGCCCCCTGCGCCTCGCCTTCTCCACGGCGCAGCGCGTCGGCATGAATGGAGACGAACAACGCGGCCTGGCGAGCACGCGCGAACGCGACACGATTGCCCAAGGGCACGAAGGTGTCATCGGCGCGGGTCATCGCGACCCGGTATTTCCCGGTTCTCTCGATCTTGTCTCGCAACAGCAACGAGAATTCAATGACGATGTTCTTCTCCATTTCCCCCGTTGCTGCTCTGGTCCCGTTATCGATGCCCCCATGGCCGGGATCGATGACAATCAGCGGACGCGGATCAGCGTCCGGCTTGTCCTCTACGAGCGGCTCGGGCTTGCGCATTTCGGGCGCGCGCTCCAAAGCTGCCGTGCGCATGAACGCCTCGCGGTCGACCGCAGCAAGGTCGAGAACCAGACGTGCGGGCTGCTCGTTGGCGGCATCCAGCACGAGCGCCTTCTCCACCCGGGCCGGGCGAACAAGATCAATGACGATGCGGGAACCGCCCGCCATCACCAGCCCGAATCGGAATGCCTTGATGAGGCCCCGACCCTTCTCGCCGGTCTTGGGGCGGAACTGGAACGCCACCTGGGGCATGTCGATGACTACCCGATAGGGATCGGCAAGCGTGAAGGCGCGGATGTCGATCTTCTGGGTGAAGTCGACCACCATCCGGGTCTGGCTTTCGTCACCGCCGAGGCGAACGTCCGTCGCTGCGGGAAAATCACTGGCTGCTCGCGCCGGCGCGCCAGGACGCTCCGCCGCAGCCCCGGCGCCGAGAACGATCGCGCAGAGGAAAAGAGCCAAGCTCGTCGCGCGCACGGCCATGAGTTCCCCCTCCAGCTCCCTCTTACTCCATTAGGCAGCGATGGTTAACCGTTTGTTAAGAAAGCGGCGCAAGCAACGCACGCAAGCGGTTGCCTCAGAGCCAAGTAACCCCTCGACCCGGCTCGCCTTTTGAGCCCGATGCGCCTCTTGCCATGAGCCGCCGTGGGCCTTAATAGAAGGGTGCTGACGACTTCAATCTTTCGGTTGTCCCACGTTTGGACATCGGGCAGCCCCGCAAAAGAGTTCCACCACAAGCCAAAACCGGGGGGATTTTGCGGGCAAACGGCGTTGCCATTCTGCATCATGCTGGTGGCGGACCGGTAAACCGATGTTCCTGTGGACGACAGCCGGTCTTGCGTCCGGTGCGGCGACGGGCGGCTTATCCTTTGTTGCCCGCTCCGAGTCGGAAGTTCGTTAGCCAAGAACTCGCGGCTGCGCGCGGAGCGTTGCCGCCCCGTTACGGGCCAAAAGGTCATGCTGCGACCTCACGTCGAGATCGATTCCTGCCAGCCTGAAATTGCGCCGCGCGGCGACGCTGCCACGGCGCAGGCACAGATCCGCCGTGTTCCACGGGCCCGCACCCTTAACCACAGTCAACCCGGTGTCCGATCGCGCCGTTCGCAAGGAAGAACGGCCGCGTGCCCGCCGGCGAGCAAGAGATTGGTCAATGCCCAACAAAATGCTTATCGATGCGACCCATCCGGAGGAGACCCGGGTGGTTGTGCTGCGCGGCCAACGCGTGGAGGAATTCGACTTCGAGTCCGCGAGCCGTAGGCAACTGCGCGGCAATATTTATCTTGCCAAAGTCACTCGCGTCGAGCCCTCGCTGCAAGCCGCTTTCGTCGATTACGGCGGCAATCGCCACGGCTTTCTGGCCTTCAGCGAAATCCATCCCGACTACTATCAGATCCCGGTTGCAGACCGCCAGGCGCTGATCGCCGAGGAAGAGCGCGCTCAGCGCGCGGCCGAGGCGGAAGCAGAACGCCGGGCAGCGCAGCGCCAGCGCATGAGCGCGCAAGCGCACGACGAGATCAGGAGCGCGCCGGTCGAGAGCGATGCCGAGGACGAGAACGTTTTTGCCATGGTGGCCTGCTCGGATCAGGTGGCGCCGGAAGCCGACAGCGCCGAGGACTTGGCCGAGGATATGCCGCCTCACTCAGCCTCCACCGAGGGGGTTTCCCGGGAGCGAGCCGAAGCCGGCACTGATGGGACGCCGTCCGCGAGGGTGAACGAGATTCCGATCGAGCTTGCCCAACTCGAATCAAGCAGTGCGGCAGAATCTGTTCCGGGCGACAACCATCACCCCCACGCAGACATTACCGACGTTGAGGAAGCAACGCAGTTCGCCACAGCTGCGCAACACCACGAGCGCGAGAGCGACGAAAGTCCTTCCATCGGTCGTGCTGCCGACATCACCGAGGTGAACGGCGGCGAGGGAGAAGAGGAAGTGGTGGAATCGGTCGGCGGCGCCGACGCGATGGAAGAGGTGCCGGAGCGCATGCCGCGCTTGCGTCGCCAGTACAAGATTCAAGAAGTGATCAAGCGGCGCCAGGTTATGCTGGTGCAGGTCGTCAAGGAGGAGCGCGGCACCAAAGGCGCCGCGCTCACCACATACCTGTCGCTCGCGGGGCGTTACTCGGTGCTGATGCCGAACACCGCGCGCGGAGGCGGCATCAGCCGCAAAATAACGAGTGTCGACGATCGCCGACGACTGAAAGAGATTGCACAGGAGCTGGACGTCCCGGAAGGCATGGGCGTCATTCTGCGCACGGCGGGCGCGAGCCGCACCAAGACCGAGGTCAAGCGCGATTTCGAATACCTGCTGCGGCTATGGGAAACGGTGCGCGACATCACCCTCAAATCGACCGCACCAAAGCTCGTCTACGAGGAAGGCTCGCTGGTGAAGCGATCCATCCGCGATCTCTACACCAAGGAGATCGACGAGATTGTCGTGGCGGGCGAGAGCGCATATCGGGAGGCCAAAGACTTCATGCGCATGCTCATGCCGAGCCATGCCAAAAACGTGAATCTTTACGGCGATCCCCTGCCGATCTTCACGCGCTACGGAATCGAGAGCCAGCTCGATGCGATGTTTACCCCGGTCATGCAGCTGCGCTCCGGCGGCTACATCGTGCTCAACCAGGCGGAAGCGCTGGTCGCGATTGACGTAAACTCGGGCCGTGCGACGCGCGAGCACCACATCGAGGATACCGCGCTCAAGACCAACCTGGAGGCCGCCGAGGAGATCGCGCGGCAACTGCGGCTGCGCGATCTTGCGGGACTCATCGTCATCGACTTCATCGACATGGACGAGAAGCGCAACAACCGCGCAGTCGAACGCCGCTTGAAGGAGTGCCTGCGCCACGACCGGGCACGCATCCAGGTCGGCCACATCTCCCATTTCGGATTGCTCGAAATGTCGCGCCAGCGCATTCGCTCAAGCGTGCTGGAGAGTTCGACCGAGAAGTGTCCGCACTGCGGCGGGACGGGACATGTGCGATCGGTCGCCTCGGTGGCGCTGCAGCTCTTGCGTTCGCTCGAGGAAACCCTGCTCAAGGGCGCGACCCACAACCTGACTGTGCGCACGCGGGTCGAGGTCGCGCTCTACCTCCTTAATCAGAAACGTGCCCATCTGCGGGGGCTGGAGGAACGATTCCGCATCACCATTGTGGTCAATGCTGATCCTGCAATGGGAGGGCAGGTTCCGTTCCTGATCGAAAAAGGCGAGCAGGTGCACAGCCTCGAGGAGGCCAAGACATTACCCGCGCAGGCGGCACCCGTAATCCCCATGGCGGCGGACGAAGGGCCATTCGAGCCCAAGGAAGGTGAGCCGGAATTGGAACGAGCGGTGTCGTCCGATGAGGAGGACATTGAGACTGAGGATGAGGATCAGGAGGAGGAGCTTCTCAAGGCACAGGTTTCGGAGGAGCGTCCGGGCCGCAAGCGTCGCCGGCGCAGGGCGGGTGGCCGTGGCGGCGAAAGTCACCTCGAGACGTCCTCCCCGCGAGAGCCCATCCCGATCTCCCCGGAACAGTCAGGCGACAGCGCCCCGGAGGATGAACTCCTGGAAGCATCGGCAGAGAACGATATGACGCCGGCAACCACGGAGACGATCGGTGAGTCGAATGGCGAGCGGCGGCGGCGGCGACGGGGCAGGCGCGGCGGACGCCGAAACCGTCGCGAACGGCAGGAGCCGGCACCCGCAGCTGAACTGGGCGTGTACGAACCCGAACTCACCCGCGCCGTTTCCGATCTTAATTTCGCGCCGCAGCCTTCTTTCGAGCCTCCGCCGGACTCTGAGGTTCAAGTTCGCGCGAGAGAGGCGCAGACCCCCGCGCAGGAGCAGCCGACGCCGACAAGCGCGGAGCCGGTGATTGAAACAGCAGATGCTGAGCCCCTGCGGCGGCGCTCGACTGTGCGGGAGCCCGCGCCCATGAGGTCGTCCGGCGAGGAACATGCGCACGATGCCGCGCCGTCCCCATCCGCACACCCGGTCGTTTCACTTCCCGCGGAGAGCACGACCGAGGACCAACCCCGTCGTTCCGGCTGGTGGAGCAGGCGCGTTCTCGGCAGACATTGATCCGCCCTTTCAGGGGAGGCTTCGCTGCTGCACGGCTCAGGCATACGTGAGCGCCCTGCGGGCGCGAGCAAAGGTCGCGCCGCACGGTTCACAGGAAGCGCTCAATGAAAAGCGGCTGGGTCGAGGCCGACGCGCAAGCGCTTGTCGACCAATATGCACGCATGCGGATCGGCCGCGAGCTTGCACTTCGCGTCTACACCACGCGCTTGCTCGGCCGCGACCCGCACCTCGTGTTGCACGGTGGCGGGAACACGTCTGTCAAGACGACCATGCCCGACCTCCTCGGTGAAGCAGTCGAGGCGATTTGTGTGAAGAGGTCCGGCGCCGATATGGCGACCATCGAGCCCGCCGGCCTGCTGGCGCTGCGCCTCGATCGCCTGCGAAAGCTGCGCATGCGGAAAAGCCTCAGCGATGAGGAAATGGTTCGCGTCCAGCGTGAGAACCTGCTTGATCCGATGGCCCCCAACCCGTCGGTCGAGATATTCCTGCATACGTTCCTGCCGCATCGATATGTCGATCACACCCATGCCAATGCCGTACTGAGCCTCGTCGACCAGCCCGCTGGCGAGGCCATTTGTAGCGACGTCTACAATGGCTGCGCCAGCACGGTGCGTTACGTCATGCCCGGTTTTTCACTCGCCAAGATGGCGGCGGACGCGTTCGAGGCCGCCCCCGATGTAGCAGGGCTTGTCCTCCACAATCACGGCATCGTTACCTTCGGGGACAGCGCGCGCGAAGCCTACGAGCGCATGATTGCACTCGTTACCCGCGCCGAAGATCATCTGCGCAAGAACCGCAAGTCGGTGTTCGTCACGGCGCAGCTGCCCCAGGCGATCGCGCCGCTCAAATCGGTTGCGCCAATCCTGCGTGGAGCCTGCAGTCTCAAGGACGAGCGCATCGAAGGCGCATGGCGCCGACTCATCCTCGATTTCCGCAGTGACGCCGCGATCCTTAATTTCGTCAATGGCGCGGATCTCGCGCGTTACGGCCAGGCCGGCGTCATTACGCCGGACCACACCATTCGCACCAAGAATTGGCCGCTGATCGTCCCTGCGCCGCAGGACGGCAAACTAACGGAATTCAAGACTGCCGCGCGCGCGGCTGCGGACACGTTCATGGAGCGTTATCGCGCCTATTTCGCGCGCCACAACGCGCGCATGGGCGGAATCAAGAAGATGCTGGATCCGCTTCCGCGCGTTGCACTGGTCCCGGGGCTCGGCCTGTTCGGTCTTGGCCGATCCAAGAAAGAGGCCAGGATTGCCGCGGATCTTGCCGAGAGCGCGGTCGCGACCATCGCGAATGCCGAAGCGATCGGCCGGTTCGAATCGATTTCGGAAGCCGACATGTTCGACGTGGAGTACTGGTCGCTCGAGCAGGCAAAGCTTGGGAGCATGAAGGAATTGCCGTTGGCGGGGCAGATCGCGGTCGTCACCGGCGCCGGCGGCACGATCGGGGCAGCAACGGCCCACGCGTTCGCAGCAGCCGGCGCCGAACTGGCACTGCTCGACATCGATAGTGACGCGGCAAAAAAAGCTGCAATGGCCCTTGGTGGCGCAACGCTCCCATTACACTGCGACGTCACGGACGGATCTTCGGTGAGCGCTGCTTTCGACAAGGTGGCGGAGACGTTCGGAGGCGTTGACATCGTGGTGTCGAACGCGGGCGCCGCATGGCAGGGCCGGATCGGCGAGGTCGATGAGGCCGTATTGCGCCGGAGTTTCGAGCTGAATTTTTTTGCTCACCAGCGCGTGGCACAGGCCGCCGTGAAGATCATGCTGGCGCAGGTCACCGGCGGTTGTCTGCTGTTTAATGTCTCCAAGCAGGCGGTCAGCCCGGGTCCTGACTTTGGTCCCTACGGACTGCCGAAGGCGGCTACCCTCTTTCTGGTGCGCCAATATGCGCTCGATCATGGCCGCGACGGTATCCGCGCCAATGCCGTCAATGCCGACCGGATTCGCTCGGGGCTGTTGACTGAGGACTTTATCGTCGAGCGATCAACAGCCCGCGGGGTGAGCGAAACGGATTACATGCGCGGCAATTTGCTGGGCCGTGAGGTGACCGCGGAGGATGTCGCCCAGGCCTTTCTGCATCAGGCGCTGCAATTGAAGACAACCGCGGACATCACGACTGTGGACGGCGGCAATATTGCAGCGGCGCTGCGTTGAGGCGTTTGTTGGTCCGCGGGCTCAACGAGCGCTTTCAGCGCTGCCCCTTTCGCGCCAATGCCACCAAAACACGGCGACAATTCCAAGAACGCCGGCAGCGATGAGCACGAAAATCAACGCCGAATTCTCGATCCACGCAATCGCCGGGATACCGAGCGCCATGATCATACCGAGCAGGCAGATCTGCCAGGAAAGGACATGCACGCCGGCGGTAAACGTGCCAAGCGTCAACAGCGTAAAAATTGCAATCCCGGTGGCATTGGCCGTCAAAACTCTCTGAACGCTCGGCAACAACACGAGATTGATCACCACCAAGAACGCCAACCAGTGAAGCAACTGCGTGCTTATCAGCCGTAGTCGGCCCGCTTTATCGGTTGCGGAATGCCACCCGTATGTGACACACACTACGCCAATGATCGGCGCCAGAATTTCCCAATAAACGATGATCGGCTGCCTTGAAACACTGGTATAAGCGACGCCCAGTATTGTCAGAGCCAACACGACGATGAATGGCAGCTCTCTCACCCACAAGCTTGGGTGCCGTGGCTTGCTTGAGGCTTGCGGCGCTGCGGTACTCATTGCGCTTTCTCGGCTTCGTTCACCGCGGTCGATGCAACGCTGTCGCTCGATGCGTTCGCCATGGTACTCCTGGGTTAATCCTTTAATTCCGGAAATTCAAATAAGGAACCAGCCCGCAGATTGATGCAAATCACAGGACGGTCTGACAAACACCTGATTCAAGTCTTACTCTCTGCGCTGAGCGTTTCTCCGGTACAGCCGACGCCGATGACGCGACGCAGAATTGCCTCGGCCTGCGCGCCTGCATTCTCGCCAACCCACACGACGTATTGATCTGGCCGAACAAGGATCAGGCCGGATTCGTACACCTCCCGGCCGCCGCTTCTGGAATCGGAAACAACCGCAAGCGCAATCCCGAGTTTCTGCGCAGCGCTTTTGAATTCGGCTACTGACTGTTCGGGCGCATCGAGGGCCAGAAGAGTGAACCCGCTTCCCAGCGCCTCGAAAGTGCTTTTGCCCTGCGAGGCCGGCGCCGGGGCGAGATGGTGTCCCGGCCGTGCTTTGAAGGCATGCACGCCGTGGGCGCTGTTGACCCCTCCGGGCGGGCCGAACACGACGGGCGACCCCTCATAATTGGGCTCGTATTGTTGGAAGCGGGAGCCAATGTCGCCCTCGCGCGCCTGCCACGCAGCTTCAAATTCCTGCAGGTCGCGCTCTGGATTGTATCGTTCCAGAAAATCGGCGTCGCGCTTGATCCGCGAGGTGATGAAATCGTCGGCCGTCTGCCAAAAGACGGGGCGCCGCTCAATGCTGTAGCTTTGCAGCAAACCGTCTGTGCCCCAGCCTTGCAACCGCGCCGTCAATTTCCATCCCAGGTTGACGATATCCTCAAGCCCGTTGTTGAGCCCGAAGCCGCCGTAGGGCGGATGACTGTGGGCTGCATCGCCCGCAATGAACACACGGCCATTCTGGTAATTTTCCGCGACTGCGACCCGCATGTTCCAGAATGAGAGATGCTCGAACTCGCAGCCACACGGGAAGCCGGCGGCCTGCTGAATGAGGCCGAGAGAGTCGAAGGTCTCGATTTTCGCATCAGGCGGCACCGGCGCATGAAAAAACCAGTGGTCCGGTAGCGATATGCGGCCGAAAAACTGCCAAAATCCCTTCAGCTCGGGACGCAACACACGATAGGTCGATCGCATGGGAAAGCGTTTGAGCCTTTCCTCAAGATCGCTTGAGCGGAAAACAGCGAGCAGCATCGTCTGCTCATAGTCCTGCTTGCTGCGCTCAATCCCGATCTGCGCGCGCACCAAGGAGTGCGCGCCGTCGCACCCAACGAGATAGTCACAAGTGAGCGTCCTTACCGCCGAGCCATCCTCGCTGCGGATCGAAACACGAACTGTTTCCTTCTCCTGCTCCATCCGTTCGGCTCGCCAGCCAAACAGCGCGTGCACCACGGGCAATGTAGCGAGTTTTTCGCGCAACACGCTTTCCATCTGATATTGGGGCAGGCGCTCGTTGTCCTGGGAATAAAAAGGCCGCACGATCTCTCGCCCGGCGGGCGCATGCCAATATTTGCTCATCAGATTGCAATAGGCAGTGAGCTCTCCGATCGGATATCCCTTGGGCATCAACCTCGCCGCCCGGAGTTCCTTTTCGATGCCCCAATTGGCAAAGTGTTCGAGCGTTCGTTGCGTAAGATTCTGCCCTTTTGGAATTCGGCTCAGCGCCGTGCGCGGCTCAACAAGTGCGCAAGCGATGCCGCGCAGCCCGAGCATGACTGCCAGACCAAGCCCGACCGGCCCTCCGCCCACGATCACGATTGGATAGTTTTGCAGCATCGAGCACCGTTATCCAGGACGAATACCGTCAGCTGGGCGTATCATTGCGTGCTCAATGGCCGCTCACTCTCGCCGCGATCCCGTCGGCGTGGGCCGGCAGTTGATGACCGCGCCAGGCGACGTGGAGATCGGGCCGGAGCAGGAAATAGGGAAAGCCGTACACTTGCTTGGCGGCCTGCACATCCAGGCTGATCGCATCAATCGGTATGTGACGGGCCTCGAAAGCGGATACGAATGCCTGAGCTTGCGCTGGAACCTGTCCCAGACAGAGGAGCGTAAAGCAGTCGTTCCTGATGCGATCGTGCACGGAGACCTTCCCAGGCTCGATCCAAACGTGCGGCAATCTCGCACCCGGCCAAGACGTCGGGATGTATTCGGCAACATTGGGCTCCGGTCCACCGGGCTCGTCGAAAATGATGGGCGAGTTGGCATAGCGATACCCAAGCTCCGCGCCGACCACTCGGAAAGTTTTGGGCGCCTCTACCTTCGCGATAGCGAGGAGATGGGCCAGTGCCGCCTTCGCCTCGGGCGTGGCCTGGTCGATGCCCGGCTCGTAGGCGGCGCGCCAGGTGGC